>JAGXSZ010000034.1 GCA_018333515.1 Actinomycetota bacterium | reverse complement strand
ACCTGGCGGGAAATTAAACGATCGCTATGGAAAGGATGAAATACATGAGTGCCTTATTTCCCGATACCCATCCAAAAATGGAAGCCTTGCAAATTGAATTGTGGCGGTCGGCCAGCCCCACCCGTAAAATGCAAATGCTGGCGCAGCTCAACCAATCGGCTCGTTTGTTAGCGTTGACAGGTTTACGCTCGCTATATCCCCAAATCGGCGAAGCTGAACTGCGGCGCAGATTGGCAGGACTGCTGCTTGGGGAAGAAATCGCATGTAAGGTTTATGGGGAACTGCCCGATGCAAAATGAACCAATTGAAGTCACAATCCGGGTCACCCAGATTCTCGAAAAACTGAATATACCCTATCTCATTGGCGGTTCACTTGCCAGCACTCTTTACGGCATGGTGCGCACCACCCAGGATTCAGACATCGTGGCCGAAATGCAGCTTGAGCATCTTATACCGTTGGTTACAGCTTTGCGAGATGAATTCTATATGGACGAAGAGATGATCGCCGAATCAATTCAGCGGCATTCAAGCTTTAACATCATTCATCGCGAGAGCATGTTCAAGGTGGATGTTTTCATTCCTCACCCGCGACCTTTTTTACAATCTCAACTCGCCCGCGCTCAAAAGCAAACCTTTCAATTTGAAAATGAAGTCAGCGCAAATTTTTGCGGTCCCGAAGATACTATCCTGGCCAAACTCGAATGGTATCGTCTGGGCGGCGAGGTGTCGGAGCGGCAATGGCGTGACATTCTTGGCGTTCTGAAAACGCGCGCCAGTAAGCTCGACCTGGGTTATTTGAGAAAATGGGCGAATGATCTAAAAGTCAGTGATTTGCTGGAACACGCCTTGAAAGAAATGGAATAAGACAATATGGGTAAACCGTTAGAAAATCACCTTTACCTCTGCGCTGCCGACCGAGTCGTATGTACGGGTACACTCTTCCGTGCGCCCGAAGGGGCGTAAGTTCCGGCCGGTGCTTGCCGGTCCGCGGTAAGCCCTTTTTCGAGTTAAGAGCATAGGAAGTGTTCTTCCAACTGGGAGAACGCTTTTTTATTCCATCTCGCACTGAGTGCACATCATGCAGAAGCACCTTTCAATTCAATGGACTGCGAACCGCTTTCGGCCCGCGGTTGAGGACATGGGTGTAGATCATGGTAGTCTTAACGTCTTTATGCCCAAGCAGTTCCTGTACTGTGCGGACACCTGCCCAGAACCGTAGGTGCTGGGTGTCATACCCGGCCTCAAGGAGATGCGTGGCAAAACAGTGCCAAAAAGTGTGGGGGCTGATAATAGGTACTATTTATGTCATCCATGTTTATCCCCTCAATCAAGCCAAAGGGTATACTATGGTCAATATTTCCATATAACCTCATCATGGGTGCAGGAGTAACTTCATGCTAAAACAGGAACAACTGACCCGCTTGCAACGTGCTTTACCAATCTTGGAGCGCGCAGATCCTCTGTTGGTACGCGAGTTCATCGCCCAGTCCTTCTTTGCGCGCATCCCGGCCGGCGAGGATGTTTTTATCGAAGGCGACCAGGCAGAAGCCATCGCCCTGCTCATCTCAGGGGTGGTGCGGGTATACAAAATTAGCGAAACCGGGCGCGAAATCACCCTCTATCGCTTTGGGCTGGGTGAATCCTGCATCCTGACCGCTAATGCCATTTTGAGTCGCAAATCCTTCCCCGCTATTGCCACGGTGGAAAAAGATGCCGAAGCAGTGATGATTCCCGCTGAAGTTTTTCGCGATTGGGTGAAGCGGCACGACCTGTGGCGCGAATTTATCTTCGACCTGCTCTCGGACCGCCTTTCGACGGTCATGGCGGTGGTGGATGAAGTGGTTTTCCAGCGTATGGATCGGCGCCTGGCGGCCTGGCTGCTGAAACTAGTAAGGTGGCAGAACCCGATTCGCACCACGCATCAGAATATTGCTGCCGACCTGGGCAGTTCACGAGAGGTGATCAGCCGCTTGCTAGAGGACTTTTCCCAGCGCGGCTGGGTGCTTGTAGAGAGAGGAACTGTTGAAATTCTGGATATAGACAGTCTGAATTCCCTGGCTGTTATGTGACTTTGTCACAGACAACTTGGGGTGAATCTCCTACAATGAGTGTATCCATTCAATCCAATTCAACCCAAAAGGAGATTTTCCTATGAAACGCAATATGTCCAACCTTGACCGCATTATCCGGGTCATCATCGCTGCCCTGTTTGCCTATCTATATTTTGGCGGAACCGTCACAGGCATGTTCGGTATTATCCTGGTAGTGCTCGGCGCGGTCTTTCTATTGACCTCCATCGTCGCGTTCTGCCCGCTCTACCTACCCTTCAAAATCAGCACCTTTAAAGGCTAATCCAACCATTCCCCCGGAACGGATGAGCAATCATTCGCTCGCTTGATTTTTATGAACCTATCAGACTTTCAAATCAAGATAACGCAAATGGGTAAGCCCGTGATTGTAGATTTCTGGGCGCCCTGGTGCGGCCCATGCCGTAGGACCAAACCTATCCTGGAAAAGCTTGCGCAGGAGTATGCTGAAACCGTGAATTTTCTGCCGATCAATGCCGATGACTCACAAGAAGTGCTCGAACAGTTCCACATATCGGGTATTCCTACTGTAATGGCACTGCGGGACGGGAAGATCGTTGGACGCGTAACAGGATCCCAAAACGAAACTGGCTATCGCGCCATGTTTATAGCTCTGGCCGATGGGTCGGAAGTAAAAATTCCCTTGACGCCCTTTGATCGTTACCTGCGCCTGGGGGCTGGTGCGCTGCTGTTCCTGGTTGCATTATTCACTGACAGCTGGCTGGTGGCTGGTCTCGGAGGGCTTGTTGCTTTTCTGGGGATTTACGACCGTTGCCCTATTTGGGGCGAGGTTTCCAAACTACTGAAGAGCGGTCGAAGCTGATCATGAAATGTGGGTGTTTATAATGGGTGGAAAAGCGTGGACTCCAATTCCGTCGGGCCGCGACTCTGCGTTCCTTAGATCGTTGTTGTAAGTACTCCCCCCGCGGACCGAGTCGTATGTACAGGTACACTCTTCAGTGCGCCCGAAGGGGCGTAAGTTCCGACCTGCGGGACTTAACGCCGCCTAATAAAGTAATTACCATGTATTTTCGGCCATCATCCCTATATACAGGGGTGAAAGGATAAATTCCATTCCCTACATCACCATGCCATGCCTTTCCGTTGCACGCAGAGGGGAGGCGTTTATATAGGTGACTACCATGAAATTCCGCTATTGGATAGCGGAATTTCATGGTATGATGCAGGTATGATTGACCGCACTCATCTCAGACAAACCGTCCAAAAGAAACTCGACGCCAATCGAGTCGTAGCCTTGATCGGCCCCAGGCAATCCGGCAAAACCACCCTGGCGCGAGAATTCATCTCCCCAAGCTCTGTCAATTATTTTGACCTGGAAGACCCATTAAGCCTGGCACTGCTCGACCAGCCCATGACTGCTTTGCAGGATCTGACCGGCCTGGTGGTTATCGATGAAATTCAGCGGCGTCCGGACCTGTTTCCCGTGCTGAGAGTGCTGGCGGATCGTAACCCGCTCCCTGCTCGTTTTTTGATCTTAGGGAGTGCTTCTCCAGAACTCTTGCGACAATCTTCTGAGAGCCTCGCCGGGCGCATCTCCACTCTTTCCATGAGCGGATTCAGCCTGGAGGAAGTGGGAGCGCAGGCACAAAACGCCCTCTGGCGGCGCGGTGGATTTCCGCTTTCATTCACTGCATCCAGCGAAGAAGCCAGCCTTGAATGGCGCAAAGATTTTGTATCCACATTTTTGGAACGAGACATTCCCCAATTCGGGTTCAGCATTCCTTCCACCAGTCTGTTTCGCTTCTGGAGCCTGCTGGCTCACTATCACGGGCAGGTCTGGAATGCGGCTGAAGCGGCTCGCACCTTGAACATCAGCGAAGGCACGGCGCGCCGGTATGTCGATTTACTTCAGAACCTGTTTATGGTGCGGCTGCTCCAACCCTGGTATGCTAACCTGGGAAAGCGGCAGGTGAAGTCTCCAAAAGTGTATATTCGTGACACGGGGTTGCTCCATGTTCTTCTGGGGATCCGCACCGAACAGGAACTGCTTTTGCACCCGCGCAGCGGCGCATCTTGGGAGGGGTTCGTGATCGAAGAAATGATCAAGGCGACTGCCCCAGAGGAAGTATATTTTTGGCGCACCCACTCCGGGGCTGAACTGGACTTGCTCATGATTAAAGATGGCAAGAAAATTGGCGTGGAGTGTAAACGCGTTGACGCTCCTCGGCTGACGCCATCGATGCTGGCGGCAAAGCAAGATCTTGAATTATCCACACTAATGGTAATTTACCCTGGATCCAAACGCTATTCATTGGCCGAGAATATCAGGACAGTGCCGCTTTCCAACTTGGCCGAAGAGGGTGTGGCGTGGTGAATAACAAGCGAAGTTTATAAAACCATACTTACCCAATTGGCGCGGACCGATTCGTATCTACGGCCATAAATTTAGACCGGTGATGCAGGAGGGTGGGTCAAAATGGTGAGGCGCTCTCTAGAGATGGGGGAGCGCTTTTTTGATTTACCGGTTCTGCGATCTTACTATTTTTACTTTTTGCCTCTTAGGTGTTCGCGATACCAGGCAATAGTTTCTTTTACGGCGGTATCGTGCGGGGTAGCCATATTGCCAAAGGTTTTTACAAATTTATCTGATTCGACAATAAATGGTTTTTCAAACTCATAAGCCATCTCTACCATCTCTCTGGCAATAGGAATGAACAAACCGCCCATAATCATCATCAACTTTCCCATTACCGTGAATCTTGGTTTCAATCCTGCTTCTTTAAAAAACAGCGTTACCAATTCACGCTGGGTCAAAGTAGGGGGGTTGGGCACGTGCCATGCCTGACCGAGAGCTTCATCGCGTTCACCTAAAGTTGCCAATGCCTCACCAAAATCACGGATGTACGTATAGGTATGTGGAAAGTCCAATGTGCCTGTCACTTCGGCGGG
>JAGXSZ010000033.1 GCA_018333515.1 Actinomycetota bacterium | reverse complement strand
GTACTACACTCTATACCTGTAAACCAAGGGAGAAACCGGCAGTTATGCCGCTAGAAAAGTTTGCCAAAAAAGCTACGAGTCGTTATTTGGAAGCTACGAGGAGTCGGATATCGACTCCGAATAACTATTAAAATACCCCGTTGCTCAAGCGGGTGTAAATAAGCAAAACGAGGAGGTGAAGATTTTTATGAAGATTGAGCGATTTTCAAAGAACGAATTGACGTATTGCAAAGGAGGAAACTTAGTGAACAAGCGCTTATTATTCCTGGCAGTCATGCTGGTCGCGATGTTGGCCACGTTTGTTAATGTAGCCGGCGGGGCTACCAACCCGCACGCCAACCTGGTCTGGGCCGATTATCCGAGCAAGTGCTTAAACGATGCCTGCCACACCGGCACCGCTAAAGACCACAAGAGCAGGTACAATGATATGTACCAGGGCGTTCATTATCAGTGGCTGGGCGATGCCAAAGATAACGCCAACCAGCCACTCGTCAAGCAGGGCAAGATCAGCAATTCGGTTAACAGCTACTGCGTAAACATCTTGGGTAACTGGGCGGTTTGCGGCAGATGCCACGCCGGTCGCGGCGCACAGCCGGTCGCGACAACGAGCCCGACCGATACGCAGCTTGCCAATATCGATTGCTTGATGTGCCACAACGAGGACTACGCGGCGGCAAGGGTTAGGCTATCCGATGGATCGATGGGTCCCTCGACCACAGACACGGCAACCCTCGATGGCTATGTTAAGAACATAACTAAGCCGACCAGGAAAAACTGCATCATGTGTCACGCTAGAGCGGGTGGCGGCGATGCCTTGAAGAGGGGTACTCTGGCCCTGGCATCGATAAGCACAACCGACAGGGGCTATGATGTGCACTTGTCGACGACCGGCGCCAACCTTACTTGCCAGGCTTGCCACAAGTTCACCGGCCACAAAGTAATCGGTAAGGGGTCCGATATCAGGCAGATGGATTACAGCGATGCGTCCAATCCTCATTCCGAGGTAACGTGCTCCAACTCCACCTGCCACCCGAACAAAGCGTCGTCTACCGGTCACACAACAGCGGCGGTCAACGATCACGTAGCCAGGGTGGCCTGCCAGACCTGTCATGTCCCGACCTATGGCAAGAATGCCGGTGACACCGCGGCATCAGAGGCGACCGAGGTTCACCGTACGTGGAAGACCAGCACCTTCTCGGGCGGACAGTATCACCCGTCTATAATCAGACAAAACGATCTAATGCCGAAGTATAAGTTCTGGGATAGGAGGAACAACTCTTATCTGCTCCACGATTTATCGACAATCGACGCGGCGACCGGCTATCGCCCGACATCGCGTCCGGTCGGCTCTGTTGACGGTGCCCTAGGCACCAAGTTATACCCGTTCAAGTATAAGACAGCAGAGCAGCCGATGGTAACGGCCGACAAGAAGCTGATCGCTCTTGACACCTACGAGTTTCTCGTGGTTTCCGGTGACGCTACTAGATCGGTCGAAAAAGGCCTTGTAAACATGGGCCTTGCATCCACAACCGCATGGGAGTGGGCCATTACGGATACCTACCAGTTGCTTAATCATCAGGTATCGCCGACGGCAACCCGAGTGCTCCAGTGCAACGATTGCCACGCGAATACCACACGGATGAATCTCGTCGGCGAGCTGGGCTACAACCTGAAGAATACGAAGCCGATCATCTGCTCCCAGTGTCACGTCGACAGGAACTGGCCGAACTATGAGGAGGGACACTATCTGCACACGGATATCCAGAATTGGGATTGTTCCTGGTGCCATACCTACTCGCGTCCCGAGAAGGGCGGAATAATGCCTCAATAAACCAGGCACGCAGTAAACTACTTGAGGCCACCCGTAACGGGTGGCCTCTCTCTACTCTGGACGCCCGGTGTGTGATATAACAAATTTATGAGCGTTCAGCTGATCGGTGGGAGCATTTATGATTTCAGTTAACAACAGCAGCAAGTCTATATTGTCGATTCTCTTTAGTCTGCTTCTATTTTCCGTAGTTATTTCCGGATGTTCGTCTTGGGCAAACCAACGAGAGGCGCTTGAAACCAAGGTAATATTTTCCGAGTGGCAAATCGACACAGAAAAGGGCGGCTTTAAATCAACGGTAAGTATTGCCGCTCTGGGTGATGATAAGAAGGAGATACTGTTCGGAGAGAATAGCCGGATCGATGGGCTAAAGGCATCACCGGATGGCGCAAAATTTGCCTATCTTTTCGACTATGATAGGTTGTTTGTTGCCGATATCGCCGGCAAGAATAGGTTTTTTGTTGACGATGTGGTTTTCGGATGGCCAACCTGGTCGCCCGATGGCAAGCGACTTGCTTATGTGAAGTTGGACTATTCCTCTGGAAATAGCAAGAGCACGGTTGCTATTTATAACTTAGAGACAGGCAAGAAAAAGATAATGCAACTAGGTAAGTATGCCGACTTGGGCTGCGTAGTCCTGGACTGGTATCCCGATGGCGAGAGCGTGACTGTTTTTGCGGGTGGCGAAAGCATGTCATCAAGTACCCTATTTGAGGTCAACGTAGACAACGGAAAGACAAAAGATATCGCCAAAAACGCACAATCCAGGGGATTTACGCCTAGTGGTTATTTAAATGTTGTACGCGCTGTAAATAGTTCGGATACGCCAAATTCAGTAACCGGCGGCTGGGAGCTATGGCAAGGCAAAGATGGCCGCAACCTGAAGGAAGTTATTAAAGGCGCACTACCGAGTAATTTTGTAACCCTTTCACACGACGGTGAAAAGCTGGTTTATCGTAAGAATTACAAGAAATACGGCAACCAGCTATTTATCGCCGATTCTGACGGCAACAACGAAAAGCGCATCACCGACCTTGATAAGTATACGGAGCTATTGCCGCTCTGGTCTCCTGATGATAAATATATCGTGTTCTCAGCGGTAAAAGTAAGAGACCATCAACCGGGCGCGCATCTTTATTACTACGATACAGAAACCGGAAAGGTCTCAACGGTGATTAAGGGAAGCAAGGAACCGATGAATCTGGGGGTCATTTTTTCGGTTTATAAGTAATACTCTGCTTTTTCCTTATAATGCAATTATTCACCATTATCCGAAAGACTAGTCACGCTTGTCATGGCCGGCGGTTGCCGTGAGAGGAGGGTTTCGAGTTAGCCCGGTCATGCCGGGGAACCGAAATGAGCGAGGGCAAAGCGCATTATTCATCGCAAACCGCACAACACCTTAAGGGTTCGCAGTGTCATCGTCTTGCCCGCGCTTCGTCCGCTCGCGCGCGCTCAAGGCCAGCATAGCTACTGCGATAAGCGCGAGGATGAGCACGACCGGGAAGACGATGTCTATGGTCGACAAGCCGGTGAGCGGCAGGCGCTCGATTAGCGGACGTTTAGGGGCGATGGTCGCGGCTCCCTCGGTCGCGGGAATGGGCAGCCCATCCGGGCTAATACCGCGCAGGTCCGGTATTTGGGCGTCGAGCGAGCGCTCGAGGGCGGTGGCGAGCCGCTTTGGCACCCTGATTATTTTTAGCGCGCGCTCGGTGATGCGGTGGTGGACGCGGAGCGCTGTGTGGCAGACGAGGCAGTCGCGGCTCGCATGCGCCACGCGATGACAGTTAAAACAGCTGCTCTCGCCGGGGACAGCGGTCGCCCCGTGGACGGGGAGGTGGCAGTTTGCGCACGCGACACCCCCCGCGTGATAGTTCTGGTTGTGGCACGCCTGGCACTCGCGGACGCTAAACGCCTCGCGGTGATGGTCGTTGACCTGATGGCAGCGTGTGCAGGTCACCGAATCCGCGTGGATGCGCTGCGCGTGGCAACCGGTGCAGAAGGGGACGGACGGATTGCTCTCGTGGATCTGGCTGCCGTGGCACCTGCCTAAGCAGTTGCCGCGGGCGAGCGGATGGCAATCGAGGCAGATATCGAGGCTCGGGACGGTTGGCATCGATTTGTGCTGGTTGCCTTCGCCGTGGCAGGTATCGCAATTGACGGCCCCCGGATGGAGCGCGAGGGCATGGCAGTCCCGGCAATCATCTTTTGTCACCACCAGCCTGTTGTCGTGATGGTCGAGCGCATGGCATTGAGCGCACGCGACTGTTCCGGCATGAAATTGTTGGTTATGGCAATCGCCGCAGGGGCGTTGCACCCTATCGAAGTCATGCGCTCCCTCTCTGGGGTGGCACTCAAAACAGTTGCCGGCAGTCGACTGTCTCGGGTGACACTGGAAGCAGCCGCTAAACTGCGGCGCCGGGGTCTGCGGCGTCGTGCTGTGGACGGTATCGGTGTGGCAGCTCGTACACGGAGCGCCGCCCGCATGCTCGGCTTGCGCCGGATGGCAGGTGAGGCAGACGTCGAAGCCCGGGATGAACGGCTCTGCTTTGTGCACATTCGTCTGCCCGTGACAGTCCTCGCACTCGTCGGTTCCCGGGTGGAGTTCCAACTCATGACAATCCTCACACTCGTCCCGCGTTATGACCAGCCGGTTGTCGTGGTGGTCCATAACATGGCACCCGCCGCACGGAATCGTCCCCGCGTGAAACTCCTGGTTGTGGCACCCGCCGCAGGGGCGTTGCACCCTATCGAAGTCATGCGCTCCCTCTCTGGGGTGGCACTCAAAACAGTTGCCGGCAGTCGACTGTCTCGGGTGACACTGGAAGCAGCCGCTAAACTGCGGCGCCGGGGTCTGCGGCGTCGTGCTGTGGACGGTATCGGTGTGGCAGCTCGTACACGGAGCGCCGCCCGCATGCTCGGCTTGCGCCGGATGGCAGGTGAGGCATACAGTAAGTCCGGGAATGGTGGGCAGCGTCTCATGTTGGATGTTCGCCCCGTGGCAGGTGCCGCAGTTAACAGCCCCCGGGTGGAGCTCCAGTCCGTGGCAATCACGGCAATCCGGAATCCGTATCTCGATATTGTGCTGCGTCGACGTATCTTCGATGCTGTCGAGTCCGATATGGCAATCGATGCAATCGAGCCCGTCGTGCGGCTGCAGCGGGTGGCAGGTCGCGCATTGGAGCGTCGCGCGGGTCTCAGGCGTGTGTTTCGCCGGGTGACAGACGAGACAATCTATCTGTTGCGGCCCATGCGGGTTTTTTCCCGGATGGCAGGCACCGCAGGCGGTAAGGTCTACCTGGGCGAGTGTGTCGAAGACGCTCGCCTGGCCGGTGTGCGTGTTGTGAGTGGCCACCGAGTGACAACCCCGGCAACCCGCCGGAAAGCCGTGCGCGTCGCCATGGCACGCAGTGCAGAGGGGAACCGTCCCGCCCCGTTCATCGCCGCCTTTTGTCAGCGCGTCGACATGGCTGTTCTCTTGGATGTGACAATTCCAGCAGAATTCGGTCGGGCTGGTGGTGCCGGTGTGGCAGCCATCGAGGCGGCCGCAGGCGAGGTTTGCCTGTGCCGGCTTGTGACAATCGGGGCACGCGAACCGGTCGGGATGGACGTGGCAGGCCGAGCAGTCGCCGCCCGCGTGGACACCCCACTCCGGCAGCGCGGCCGCCTGCTGCGTTGGCCAGAGGAGCCATACGGCCGCGAGTAATCCAACGATGGTTATCGCGACAAGCAAGACCGGTGTTCGCATGGTCGACGAGATTCGCTCTGGGGCTAGCATCGAGGCCACCGTTCCCCGGCTCTGCTAATGTATATACTCCCGCAGCTATCGAGACGGTTCCCGCGGATGACATTCACCCTCGAAGCACCCCCTTGGTGTCGCCGGATCGTTATCATGGCACTTTGCGCAGAGCGCGGGGCCGAGCCGGTCGATGAAGTTGAAATGGGTCGCGATAAAGGCGGCGGGATGCGGCAACTCGAGACCGTGGCAGTCGGCGCAAAATCGGCGCTTATGACAGGTGCCGCAGGCCGCGACATTCTCGATAGTGCCGAAATCGACCTCGATATCGTGCGAGCCGGCGACCGGCTTATCCAGACCGGCGCGAGCCTGCGGGTTTTGCGTATGGCACGTTCCGCAGCCGTTCGGGGCGTCTTTGCCGTTGTGGCAGTCGCGCTGGGCGCAGCTCTCCATTTGCGGGGTCGCTTGCTGAAAAAAGACGTTGCTTTTGGCCGGGTGCCCGGTGGCGGCGTGGCAGTTCGTGCAGCGAAGCCCGGCCGAAAACATCTCTTTGTGACTCACTTTTATGCCGCCTACGGTAAGCGTCTTCTTGTTGGTCTCCTCGTGGCAGGCGAGACACTCCCGGCGCGGCACATTCGATGTTATAGGGTCGGGATAATCGCCGGTTATCGTTTCGTACAACCCGACCGAGGCGTCGGTGAGGAAGAAGAGATAACCGAGCACCCCCGGCCCTATGTGGCACGACTCGCAGCCGACCTCTTTGTGAGGGCCGGCCCGCCAGGCCTCCCATTCGCCGCGCACCATATGGCAGTATTGGCAGACGAAGGGCTCCCGGGCGACCTCCAGCGCGACGGCCAGGACGAAGACGACCGCGAAAGCGGTCAAGACCCACAAGAGAAGCCGCTTTCCGGAAGGCGTCCGGAGATATCCGCGCAGGCGAGTCCAGAGTCCGGCGCGTTGCCCGCCAACATCTTCGCTACCGCTATTAAGGTTGTCCGGCGCCCCCGGCTTATCGCTCATCTTTGCCCTCTATTGTCTTGTGCCCGGTGTTCTCGGGGTGTTGCCCGTGGCAATCAATACAATCTTTTTGCGTATGGCAGCGCAGGCAAAGCTCATCCTCGCGCTCCTGCGCGATATCGATATGGTCGACGACGAATCCCTCCCGGTGCGGCATCTCGAGCCCGTGGCAGTTGCCGCAAAACCCTTCGTCCTTATGGCAGTCCGAGCAGTCGACCTTGTCGGTGCGGACCAGTTCGCCATGGGCGGTCACAAAATCCGCCGCATGGGGAAGGGAGAGCCGGTGGCATTCAAAACACGGGTCGGCGCCGGCCTGCGCGCCGTGGCACGGACGGCAGTTAAAGAGCGACCCGCGTCCGAGCACGACGTGGGTCTCTTGCCTGAAATTCGGGGCCCCGTGCGAACCGGACGGCAGGCCGGTGACGTCTCGCGTGTGGCACACGCCGCACGCGAACGAGGCGCGTTTGCCGTCGTGGCAGTAGAAACAATCCTCCATTCTGGGGAAGGTGGGCCAGGCGGTCCCTTTGGGATGGCCGACCCCGCTATGGCAGTCGATGCAGTTCCAGGCGTCGGCTTTGGGCTCACTATGGCTCATTCGGATACCGTTCGCGGTCACGACCGGCTGCCCTACAACCTCCTCGTGGCATTTTAAGCACCAGACATCCGGCAGAAAGCCGACTATGGGTTCCTCGTAATCGCCGGTGACCCATCCGACTATCGAAACCGAGGAGTCGAGGAGATGGTAGACAAAGCCCGCGACGCCTTCTCCCTCATGGCAATCGATGCAAGCGAAGTCCTTATGGGGAGCTTCTTGCCAGGAGAGATAGAAAGGGGTCATCTGGTGGCAGAGTTTACAGAACGCGGGCAGAGCTGTTATCTCGAGGCTCGCGTACCCGGCGATTACAAGGATAACCAGCACCGCGAGCGCTATAACTACTCGTCTTCTCAGGGCTCATCGCCACCTCTCTTTGCGTGCTCGCAGCGTTCCTTTTCCCGCAAGCCGGATGGGGCAAACCCGGCGTGAAACGGCGTTTTATGTTTAAGCAGCTCTATGGGATGGGGTCGGCGGGTAGATATCCGTGACGCGAGCGCAAGCAAGGGGGAGGGCTGGACGGATGCTGTCCGCGCTTTCGCAATAGCCCTCAACCGGGCACGCGAAGCGCGCGATTAGGTTGTGACCCTCATAACCGCGAGAATCTCGGCACGGCGAACGACGCTTAGTCTTCAAAACCTACCAATAACGATGTATAATATTGGAAGAAACGTGGATAACGCGATAGACTACGTAACATTGGACACAAAGCTTGATAAAGAATTAGTAAAATGTGTTGATTTTTGCAGCTCATTGTTGAATACTTATGGCTATGCGGCTATAGTAAAATAGCATGCGGATGACTTGACTGGTAAGCCAAGAGACGAGCGTAAGTTAATAGACAAGAGGATAAAGCAGACCTTGAAAAGTCTGCTTTAATATTGTATGCCGATTGTGGATTGCTTCACAATCTTCGTTGCGAGATATCGACCGGAAGGAAGGGTATGGTTTTGGGCGCGGCCGCGAGATTTAAGTCCATCGACGCGGATTTAAAGAAAGAGATTGACAGGTTGTCGGGGCAGAAAGTCGACATGTGCTACCTTTGCGGTAAGTGCACGGCAGGCTGCCCGGTCGCTCCGTACCAGGATATCCCACCGCATATCGTCTTACGTCTGGCGCAGTGGGGGAGTAGTAAGGTACTGGAGTCGAAGATGATTTGGAATTGTGTTGCTTGCGCAACGTGTTACACGCGTTGTCCAAACGACGTGGATGTAGCGAAGGTCTGTGAGGCGATAACGCAAATCGCGAAGCGCGAAGGGATCGTAGCCGACCCCGCCGCGTCCGCGCTGCGTGAGAAATTCGTCGAGTCGGTCAAGAGCAACGGACGTGTCCACGAGTTGCCTTTGGCTATGGCCATGAAGGTGGCGACCAAGGACTACCTCGGTGACCTCGACGTAGGCATCCCGATGTTTTTCCAGGGCAAGTTTCCCCTCTTCGGTCACCAGATAAAAGACCTCAACAATTTCCAGAAGCTCTTCAACGGTAAAAAAGCGAAGAAGGAAGGGGATAAGTAATGCGGACTTACGCTTATTTCCCAGGGTGCTCGCTTGAGACGAGCGCTAAAGAATATGATACCTCGACCCGGGCCGTCTTCGATAAACTCGGCATCGGGCTAAAAGAGGTGCCGGATTGGTCGTGCTGCGGCTCGTCGCAGGCGCACAAAGTCGACCGGGAGATGGCCGCGGCAATCGCCGGGCGCAACCTGGTCTTGGCGAGCGAAATCGGCGACATCGTCGCGCCGTGCGCCTCATGTTTTATGAGCCTCAAAGAGGCCGCCGTCGAGCTTGAGCATGACAGTGAGGTACGCGACACCCTCAAAGAGGCGGGTCTCGAGTATCTTCCGGGCAGCGTCCGCGTCGTCTCGACGGTCGAGGCCGCGCACAACGCCCTGGAGAAGGGCGTGTTCGAGGGCAAAGTAACTAAACCGCTCAAAAACCTCAAAGTGGCCTCGTACTATGGCTGCCTGCTGGTTCGCCCGCCGAAAATCGCGCAATTCGACGACGTCGAAAACCCTATGTCTATGGATAGATTGATGGAAGCGGCGGGAGCCACACCGGTCAAGTGGTCGCACAAGACCGAGTGCTGCGGCAACGCCTACATAATGGTCGACAAGGATATGACGCTCAACTTGGTTCGCAACATCCTCAACGCGGCGGTCTCCGCCGGCGCGGATCTCGTCGCGGCGGCGTGCCCGCTCTGCCACATGAACTTGGTGATGCGCCAACCGCTTATGATGCGGAAATATGGGTTGAAAAGCGAAATACCAGTCGTCTATTTCTCCCAACTTCTCGGTGTGGCGCTCAACGCCGACGAGCAGGATTTGGAGATCGACGGAGAAGTGATGAGGCTTATCGATAAACGTCGGCAAGGAGCCGACGAAGCAAAGGAAGTCGGTTAGTATGTCAAGAGTCGGTGTATTTATCTGTCATTGTGGTACGAACATCGCGGGCAAGGTAGACGTGGCGAAAGTCTCTGACGACGCTATCGATATACCCGGCGTAGTGTATTCGAGCCACCAGAAGTATTCCTGCTCTGAGGCCGGGCAAAAAGTGATAATCGACGCGATAAAGGAAAACCGCATCGACAAGGTCGTCATCGGTTCTTGCTCGCCGAAGATGCATGAGAATACTTTTAGAAAGACTATCGAACAGGCGGGTCTCAACCCGTACATGCTCGAAATCGCCAACCTGCGCGAGCATGTCTCGTGGGTGACGGCGGACAAGGACAGCGCGACGCGCAAAGCCTTCGACTTGGTAAAGGCGGCGGTCGGCAAGGTCTCCTTCGCCAAACCGCTTACGCCGGGCCGGGTCACGGTCGAGAAGCGCGCGTTGGTAATCGGGGGAGGAATAGCGGGAATTCAGGCGGCGCTCGATATAGCCAACATGGGATACGAGGTCGTCATGGTCGAGAAGGAACCGTCTATCGGCGGGCGCATGGCGCAGCTCGATAAGACCTTCCCGACGCTCGACTGCTCGGCGTGTATTCTCTCGCCGAGAATGGTCGATGTGGCGCAGCACCCGAAGATACGGTTGCTGACCTATTCGGAGGTCGAGAACGTCAACGGTTACGTCGGTAATTTTAACGTGACTATCCGAAAGAAAGCCAAGTTCGTCGATGAGAGCACCTGCACCGGATGTCTCGAGTGCGTGACCAAGTGTCCGCTCAGGAAGAAAATCCCGAACGAGTTCGAGAACGGCAAAGCGCCGCGCGGCGCTATCTATGTGCCGTTCGCGCAGGCCGTTCCAAAAGTCCCGGTCATAGACAAGGAGTATTGCCAATGGCTGCTGTCGCCGGACCCCGACACCATCGAGGTCGCGGAAGGCGAGAAGAAGCCGAAGCGCAAATGTGGCGTCTGCGCCAAGAAATGCGAGCCGGGCGCAATCGACTTCGATATGGAAGACGAACTTATCAACGAGAAGTTCGGCGCGATTGTACTCGCGACCGGCTTTAACCTCTTCGACCAGAAGAAATACGGCGAGTACGGCGCGGGCGAAATACCCGATGTCATCACCGGGCTCGACTTCGAGCGCATGGTCAACTCATCCGGCCCGACCGAAGGCAAAATCGTGAGGCCGTCAAACGGCGAGAAGCCGAAGAAAGTCGCCTTTATCCAGTGCGTCGGCTCGCGCGATGAGGCCAAGGGCGTCCCGTATTGTTCGCGCATCTGCTGCATGTACACGGCGAAGCAGGCGATTTTGGTGCGCGAAAAGTTGCCCGACGCCGAGATATACGTCTTCTACATGGACATCCGCGCGGCCGGTAAAGGTTACGAGGAGTTTGTCCTGCGCGCCCAGCGCGAATACGGCGCCAATTACGTGCGCGGTCGCGTTTCGCGCATCTACGAGCACGACGGCCACCTGGTGCTGAAGGCCGCGGACACCATTCTCGGCATGCCGCTTGAGATGGAGGCCGACATGATCATTCTAGCGACCGGCTCGATCGCCCGCGAGGACAGCGTCGCTCTCGCAAACACAATCGGCATCACCACCGATGCTTACGGCTTTATCAGCGAGGTTCATCCGAAGCTGAAACCGGTCGAGGTTCCGCGCGAAGGCGTCTTCGCCTGCGGCGCGGCGCTATCGCCGAGAGATATTCCCGACACGGTCGCGACCGCCGGTGCGGTAGCCGCCAAAGTCGGCGTGCTCTTCTCGAATGATATATTGATGAGCGACCCGATGGTCGCCAATGTCGACCCGATGATATGTGTGGCCTGCGGCGCCTGCGTCGAGGTCTGCCCGTACTCGGCGATCACGATGGAAGAGTTCAGAGGCAAGAAATTCGCCAAGGTAAACGAGGCGATGTGTCAGGGTTGCGGAACCTGTTCGGCCGCGTGCCGTCCGGGCGCCGCGCAGCTCAGAGGTCAGACCGATGAGCAGATATTAAAATCGATAGAGGCGGTATTACAGTGGTAGATAATCAAGAGTTCAAGATTATCGGGTTTTTCTGCAACTGGTGTAGCTACGCCGGTGCGGATTTGGCGGGCAATTTACGACTCGCCTATCCGGCGGACTTGAGGATCGCAAGAATCCCTTGTACCGGCCGGATGGACCCCTTGTTCGCCCTTAAAGCTTTGCTCGACGGCGCGGACGGGGTCATGGTGTCCGGCTGACACCCGGGTGATTGCCACTATCGTGAGGGCAATTACTATGCCAGGCGGCGCCTGGCGCTGTTCAACGAAATACTACCGGTTCTCGGCATCGAGCCGGAGAGGTTCAGGTATACCTGGATCGCGGCGTCCGAGGGCAAGGAACTCAAAGAGGAAGTCGAGGACTTTATAGTCGCGCTCCAAAAAGTAGGTAAATTCAACCCAGACGTTTTCTCTATGCTCGCTCCGGATACGGTTGCCGAGATAGAGAACGCGGGAGAGAAGGTTGAGGCTTAAAGATGGAAAAACTCGAAGCGGAGCTGCGAGAAAAAGCGAAAGAGCTTCTCGAGAAGGAAGAGGTGACCACGGTCATCGGCTGGGGCGCGGGTTGGAACCCGGCGAAAGCCTCACCGCTCTTCGCGCGCGACGCGCAAGATGCGGGCAAGCTGGTCTTTAATCCGTTTTGCCAGAATAACCTGGCGGTTTACCTTCCGAGGTTAAATGAGAAAGCGGCGGTCATAACCAAGCCGTGCGACGCGGGCTCGGTAGTCGCCCTTATCGCGGAGGGCAAGATAGATCGCGAAAACGTCAAGGTTATAAGTATTAAGTGTCCGGGGACGGTCAATCCGGCCAAGCTCGAGGCGGCTGTCGGCTCGCTGGACGACGCCACAGCGGCCTATCTCGATGGCGACACTATAGTCGTCGAGGTAGACGGCGAGGCTAAACGGGTGCCGTTCGCACAGGTCGCGCTCGATAGGTGTTACCTGTGTAACCAGGAGAACGCGTTCGGCGACATCGTCATAGACGAAGGCGTCACCAAAGTCACCGGTGAGGCGGTCTCAATCGTCCCCGAAGACGCCGATTCGGCCTGGTGGCGCGATTTCTGGGCCAAAGAGTTCGACCGTTGCATACGCTGCTACGCGTGCCGCGAGGCGTGCCCGGCCTGCTACTGCCGCGATAACTGCGCGGTCCAAGCGCTGCGCGAGCGCTGGACGGGCGCCAAACTCGACGCGAAAGAAGCACTCATGTTCCATGCCCAACGCGCCATGCACGTGGCGGGGCGCTGTACCGAGTGCGGCTCGTGCGAGCGGGCGTGCCCGGTAGGCATACCGTTGAGCCTGCTGCACAAGCAGGTCGGCGACGCGGTGCGCAAACTCTTCGATTTCAACGTGGGGGAGAAAGCGGATGCGCGTCCGCCGCTGGAAGTCTTCCGTAAGGAGGAGTTGGAAAGTGGTCACTAAGATATTACCAGCCGGCAACCTGCAAGCCTGGCTTGATTCGCTGGTCGCGGCCTACGAGGTCTACGCCCCGGTGGAGGGTGAGGGCGCCTCATCGTTTAAGAAAATCGATAAAGGGCGGATGCCCGCGATGGATATTCGCACAGACACCCCGCCGAAAGGCTTGATATTCAAGCAAGTCGAGAAAATCCTTTCGTTCGAGGTAAACCCGGACGGCATCACCGTCACACCCGGGGATGAGAACGGGACGAAAAAGGTGGTCTTCGGTATCCGCCCTTGCGACAGCAGGTCGTTTACCTTGACCGACAAACCCTTCTTCGACCCCGAGCTGCCCGAGAACCAATATATGGGGCATCGTAACGCGTCGGCGCTTGTCACAACGGCGTGTACCAGCGCTTGCCGCACGTGTTTTTGTACCTCGATAGGGGGCGCGCCCGACGAGAAGACCGGCGACGTCTGGATGATGGACATCGGTGATAAGTATCTCGTCGAGTCGCTCACCGAGAAGGGCGAGGAGCTTATCAGGGCAAACGAAGGTCTCTTCAGCGACGCGAGCGCCGACGACGAAGCGGCGGCCAAGCGCGTCGGTGAAGAGGTCGCAAACTCGATGCCGAAGCTCGATATCGCCGACGCCAAAACGCTCGACGCGCTCTTCAACGACGATGCTTTCTGGCGGAAGCTGACCGACAAGTGCTTAAGCTGCGGCGCGTGTACCTTTGTCTGCCCGACGTGCTACTGTTTCGACGTGCGCGACGAGGGCAACACCAGAAAAGGCGAGCGCTATCGTGGCTGGGATTCATGCATGTTCTACCAGTACAACCGGGCGGCCGGCGGCCACAACCCCAGGGAGTTCCACTGGAAGCGCATGCGCCAGAGAATGCTCCACAAATTCAGCTACTTCCCGGAGAAATACGGCGACATCGACTGTGTCGGTTGCGGGCGCTGCATCAGAAGCTGCCCTGTCTCCTATGACCTCCGCGACTTTTTAGAGGGCTCGCTTGCGGCTACCGGCGCCGCGCCGGTAGGCTTCGAGAAAGAGCTGCCAAGCGAAGACGAAAAAGTTCGCACATGCGAAGTAAAGCCGGCCGATGAGACCGTCAAGACGGGAGGGGTTTAGATGACTAGCGCAGTCAAAACATTAGTACCGACAATCGCCACCATCATCGAGGCGTTCGACGAGACGCCGGATGTAAAGACATTTCGGGTCAGAATAGACGACGAGCAGGCCTGGGAGAACTTCAAGCAAAGACCGGGTCAAGTCGCCGAGTTGTCGGTCTTCGGCGCGGGCGAGAGCGTTATCTCTATAACCTCGTCTCCGACGCAGACCGAGTACCTCGAGTTCTCCATCAAGCGCTGCGGCGTGGTCACCGACTACATCCACACCATGGGCGCGGGGGATAAACTCGGCATCCGCGGCCCCTACGGAAACGGTTTTCCCGTCGATGCCTGGAAGGGCAAGAACTTAATAATCATCGGCGGCGGTATCGGCCTGGCCCCGGTTCGCAGCGTTTTGAACTACGCCATCGACAACCGCGACGATTTCGGGCACATAACGCTCGTCTACGGCGCGAGAAGCCCCGAAGACCTCGTCTTCAAATGGGAGTACGAGCGCTGGGGGGCGGTCAAAGACCTCGATATGAATATCACCGTAGACTGCGGCGACGACAAATGGAGCGGCAAGGTAGGCTTCGTGCCGACCATCCTAAAAGAGGTCGCCCCATCGCCGGAGAACGCGATCGCCTTAACCTGCGGGCCGCCGATTATGATCAAGTTCGTCCTCCAAGATTTGGCCGAGATGAACTTTAGCCCCGAGCAGATAGTGACCACGCTAGAGGGCAAGATGCAGTGTTGCGTCGGCCTCTGCGGGCGCTGCAACATCGGCAGCCTCTTCATCTGCAAGGACGGCCCGGTCTTTACGCTGGCCGAGCTGAATGGCATAAATGGGGATTTTTAGAAAACCGCATAGTTGTCGGTCGCCGTGCGAATCACCGCCGGTGCATTGAATAGTCCAACTTTAAAGAGCCTCGAGCGATTGGGGCTCTTTTTGCGTCCGCTCGCAAGATAAGAGACATTTTATTATTCTGCCCCCCCCAGAAGTTGACCCATCCCGCCGTTACTGGTAGATTGAAACCTTGTATGAGACTCTTTCGCACGCTTGACCGAACAAAAATCGCGGCATTGATCGTCACGGCGTTTATACTACTCTCACCGGCGGCTTACGCATCTCCGCTCGATTCTAAGCGCTCCGAGCTAAAGAGTATCGACGCGCAAATCAAGGTGAATAAGAGCAAGCAAGCGTCTGCTGAGCGACGCCAAGCGGATATCCGCGGGCAGATTGAGGAGAGCAGCCAAAAACTCGTTCAGATGCAGACGCGACTCAATGCGCTGCAGACAGAACTCAACGAGCTAATCGAGCGCACGAAGGCGACCGAGACCAAGCTAGACGATACGAAAAAGAAGCTCGGCGAAGCGGAGACCAGGCTTTCCGATGCGCGCACAGGGCTCTCGTTGCGGCGCGGAGCTTTCGACAAGCGCCTGGTAAACACATATAAACGCGGCACCGAGAACACGCTGACCATCCTTCTTAAGTCCGAAGACTTCGGCGATTTTATGTCGCGCTTGGCGTTTTTGCGCATGATAGCCGAGCACGGCGGACGGCTTGTCTTAGACCTCAAGCAGCTCACCACCGATATTTCAGGCGAGGTCACTCAAGTCAGGACTATGAAAAAGGTTATCGACGAGCAACACCGGCGCCTGGTCGCGGATAAGAAGCGGATGGACGAGAAGATGGCGAGCGTCATCGCGCAGCAGGAGCGGCTGGAGACAGAGGTAGGAAAGCAGCAGCAGCTCTATGCCCAAATCGAAGAAGAACAGCGGCAACTCGCGCAGGCCGAGGACAACCTCAGGTCCAGCTCGGTCAAGATAGCCGCGCGGATTCGCGCGCTTGGGGGAGCCGCGTCCGCCACGTCCAATGCGGCAAATATACCGAAGGATTTAAGGCCGCTCGCGGCGGCGACCGCCGAGAAATACGATATCCCGGAGAAGCTCTTCTTTGCGCTCATCACCCAGGAGTCGGGGTGGGACTATGGCGCCGTATCGCGCTCCGGCGCGCTCGGGTTGACCCAGGTGATGCCGTTTAATGTCATCGCTATGGGCTATGATATCGAAAGTTTCAAGGAATCTCCATCCGACCAGCTCGAAGCGGGCGCGAGATACTTGAGCCGGCAATTCAAGACCTTCGACCGGTGGGACTTGGCGCTCGCCGCGTACAATGCCGGCCCCGGCGCGGTTCTGCGCTACGGCGGCATCCCCCCGTATCAAGAGACGAAAAACTATGTCCGCGCCATCCTCGCGTCGGCGGGTTAGAGCCGACATTCCGATACCGATTCCCGGCTTAGGCAAGCCCTCGTCGCGCCGGCGGATTAGATTAGTCCCGATTTTATTTCCGGTAATCGGCAATTCGGGCCATCGATAGCCAAAGTCCTCATACCATAAGCAATACTTATGAATACAGTTGCTAATCGATTAACAACTGTAAATATATTGACAGCGTAGCAAGCAAGCACGTATAATCGCTAATAAGGTTCGCTTAAGGTATGTATTTACGATTATTAGGAGGGATTGCCGGTGGGTAAGTTGTTAAAGGTAGTCATGGCCGTGACGGTTGCGTTTGTAGTGCTTCTCGCCGCGGGCTGCGGTGCGCAGGGGCCAAAGGAGACGGTGAGCGCTAACAATCTGCCTGAAGCGAAAGAATCAAAGTACTACAAGCCGGAGACCCTGCGCGTAGGCTTGATCCCGAACATTTCTCCCGAGAAGCAACTGGCAAAGTACGAGCCGCTCGAAAAATATTTGGAAGAAAAACTGGGGATGCCGGTGGAGCTGTTTGTGGCTACCAACTATACAGGAGTTGTTCAGGCGATGGTTGCCGAAAAGCTTGACCTGGCCTATTTTGGTGCGCTTACATATGCTCAGGCATTGCAGCAGACAGAACTTGAGCCAATAGTCACGGAGATTGACAAGGAGACGGGCACGACCAAGTATTACAGCGAGATAATCGCCCGTACCGATAGCGGCGTAAACACGCTCGATGACCTCAAAGGCAAGACCTTTGCGTTTGGTGACCCTAGCTCTACATCGGGCTCGCTGTATCCGCGCATGATGCTTGTCGAGGCCGGTTATGATTGGAAAGAGAAGTTCGCGCCGCTTTCGCTTGCTATCTTCTCTGGCGGTCATGATGCAACGGCCCAGGCTGTTCTCAACGGCACCGTTGACGCGGGCGGCGTGGAGGGTCGCATCTTGAGGAAACTCATCAAAGACGGCAAGGTGGATGGCGGCAAGCTCAAAACGATAGCGAAGCAAGAAGTCGAGGGTTACCCGTGGTGTGTGCCGTCAAATCTCGACCCGGAACTCAAGAAAAAACTAGTGGAAATATTCGTAACGATAGACGACCCTGAGCTTCTCGACCTTCTTAGGGCTGAGAGATATGTCGAAATCAATGCCGACGCGTATAAGGAAGCTCTTGACAAGGGTATCGAGCTTGGCCTGATTTCGCCGAAAGTTTAACATACTAACAAACTAAGTCCGGCACGCGATGTCTGAATTATTGGATTGTAGCTTTATATGAGTATCCAAGTCGAGAGCCTTACAAAAACATTTCCGGGCGGCGCTGTCGCCCTTAACGACCTGTCGTTATCGGTCGACAAGGGCGAAACCGTCGCGATTATAGGGCCAAGCGGAGCGGGTAAGACGACGCTGTTTCGAGCGCTTACCCGCTCTATTCATATCGACAAAGGCGCTATCGCTCTCAATGGCCTTGATTTGTATTCGCTGCCATATGCGCGACTCAAGAAAGTCCGCGGTACGATTGGCGTCATTTACCAGCAGCACAACCTGGTGAGGGAGCTTTCGGTCGCGACAAATGTGGTTGCCGGGCTTCTAGGCCGGCTTTCAACGCCGGCGGTATTGCGTCTACTCCTATTTGGCCCAACACCATTTTCGTACCAGAAAGCCGCTATGTACCTTGATGAAGTGGGAATTCAGAATAAGCTCCGTATGCGCGCCGGAAACTTAAGCGGTGGTGAGCAGCAGAGAGTGGCGGTCGCACGTTTGCTAATGCAAGACCCGGACATCATCCTCGCTGACGAGCCGATCGCTTCTGTTGATCCTATCTCGGCGGAGCGCATCATGGATGCGCTAATAGCGATGGCGGCTATGCGCGGTAAAACCCTGATCTGCAATATCCACAACATCGACATCGCTCGCAGGTATTTCACGCGCGTTATCGCCATGCGACGCGGACAACTTGTGTTTGATGGTTCGCCCAGGGAATTCAGTGCCGAGTTGCTTGCTTCGATTTACGAGGGGAACGAAGACGATATGCTTAAAGGCTGGTACGTTAACGACCACGGCAAGAGTGCGGCGAGCATCAATTCCGCCCGCGAGCCCTCGATGGAACAGGACAACGACAGGCATTCATGTGTCCGAAAGGAGCGAGGGGGGCCGTGCGGGTAATGCAAAACAAGCCCGGAACAGGCAAGGGAACAGACAGAAATGGCGCGCTCAACGTTATCGTGCAAAAGAAGTCGCTGAAGACTCTTCTTGTTATGGCCGCATTTGCGTTTGCCGTCTCATGGAGCGCAAAAGGAGCTAAGATAGATTTTGCCATGCTCTTTGGTGATGCGGGTCGGGCGAACATGAAGAAGTTTGTCCTGAGTCTTTTCCCCCCGGAAATATCGTCGAACTTCCTGCTTTCGCTCGTAACCCCAATCCTTGAAACAATTCAGATATCGATTATGGGCATAGTGCTAGGCCTTGTCATATCGATTCCCTTCGCGTTTGCCGCAACCCGTACACTTAGTCGCGCACAAGTGCCTGGTGTGGGATTATTATCGCGATGGGTTGGCGGACACCTCCCATATCTCGTCGCCAGAAATGTCCTTAACTTCCTGCGCACGATACCGGAGTTAGTCTGGGCGCTGATTTTTATTACGGCAGTGGGCTTAGGGAGCTTTGCCGGCGTACTAGCGCTCGCTGTGCATAACGCCGGGCTGATGGGCAAGATTTACTCGGAGACCATGGAGGGTGTTCTCGTGGGACCGGTGGAAGCGGCGCGGGTGATGGGGGGCAACCGGTTTAAGATCGCGGCTTTCGCGTTAGTTCCTCAGGCGTTAAACGGTATTGTATCTTATACTCTATATCTATGGGAGTGCAACATTCGCACGGCGACTATTCTCGGCTTTGTCGGCGCGGGCGGTATCGGTCAAAGTATTGATTTGGCTATGAGGCTATTTCGCTATAACGAACTGCTTACACTGATGGCGGCTGTATTTATGATGGTGTTTGTGGTCGACAGCATAAGCGCGCTTATACGTCGCTCCTTTACCTTAAAGACTTTCTAAAAAGAAAGAGGGGGACGGCAGACCGTGTGAAAACCCCGATAATTCACGTGTGTATAAATCACAGAAGTGCGGTATTAAAATAGAAATGGTTATCTATTAGACATACGCTTGTTTATTGAGCAATGCGGACGATAGCAGGAGGCTGCCATGGACCATAGCGAATACCCGCGGCGCGAGCCGGATGAACAAAACCCGCAAGACGATAAGACAGGGCACGATATGCAAGGGATGGAAGGGATGGACCACGGCGGCGGAATGGGCCGGGCGGGCCACCACGAGATGATGGTCGCCGATTTCAGGAAACGTTTCTGGATTTCGCTCGCTATAACCATCCCGGTCCTCATATTGTCCCCGATGCTACAGATGTTTGCCGGGTTTGGGGAGTCGCTGCGCTTCGCGGGCGACCAGTTAGTCCTCTTCGGGCTCTCATCGGTCATCTTCTTCTATGGGGGCTATCCCTTCCTGGCGGGCCTCATCGACGAGGTGCGCAAGCGCACGCCGGGGATGATGACGCTCATCGGCGTGGCCACCTCGACCGCGTATTTCTACAGCAGCGCGACCGTTTTCGGCCTGCCCGGAATCGACTTCTTCTGGGAACTCGCGACATTGATAGATATCATGCTTCTCGGTCACTGGGTTGAGATGCGCTCGATAATGGGGGCCTCGCGCGCGCTCGAAGAACTGGCGCGTCTGATGCCTCAGGACGCTCACAAGGTGACGCCGGACGGAAGCGTCAAAGACGTACCCTTAAGCGCCCTTATCCTCGGCGACAGGGTGATTGTCAAGCCGGGGGAGAAAGTGCCCGCCGACGGCGAAGTCGTCGATGGAGCGACCAGCGTCAACGAGTCGATGCTTACCGGTGAGTCGAAACCGGTATCGAAGACGCCAGGCTCGATGGTAATCGGCGGCTCGATAAACGGCGAGGGCTCGGTTACCATAGTAATCGATAAGACCGGTAGGGACTCATTTCTCTCGCAAGTCATCGACTTGGTACGCGAGGCTCAGGAGAGCAAGTCGAGGACGCAGGATTTGGCGGATCGCGCCGCGCTGTGGTTGACTATCATAGCGCTTACCGGTGGTTCTATCACATGGTTGGTCTGGTTTGTTGTCTTAAACTCCGAACTCTCTTTCGCCATCGAGCGGGCGGTGACCGTGATGGTCATAGCCTGTCCGCACGCGCTGGGGCTTGCCATACCGTTGGTCGTCGCGATTTCGACCGCGCTTTCCGCGAGCAAAGGTCTTCTGATTAGAGATCGCGCGGCGTTCGAGCGGGCGAGAAATATCCAGGCCGTCATCTTCGACAAGACGGGGACGCTCACCCAGGGCAAATTCGGCGTCACCGATAAGGTCATCCTTGCGGACGTGTTGAGCGAAGACGAACTCGTCAAATATGCGGCGTCTGTCGAGGCGTACTCCGAGCATCCTATCGCCAAGAGCATAGCCGGCTCGGTCGTTGAGACCTTTGAGACGACCGGCTTTAACTCTATCCCCGGCAAGGGGGCCGAGGCTAAGGTTAACGGCCGCGATGTGAAAGTGGTTAGCCCCGGTTATCTCAGAGAGAAAAATATTCCGTATGACGATGCCCGCATCGGAAAGATAGCCGAGCAGGGGAAAACGGTCGTCTTCGTCCTCATCGACGGCGAGCTTAACGGTGCCATAGGGCTTGCCGATATCATCCGGCCCGAGTCGCGTGAGGCGGTCGCCAAGCTCAAGGAGATGGGTGTGCGGGTGATGATGCTCACCGGCGACAACCGCCAAGTCGCCAAATGGGTAGCGGGCGAGCTGGGTCTCGACGATTACTTTGCCGAGGTGCTGCCGCATGAGAAATCGGCCAAGGTCAAAGAGGTGCAGGCCAGAGGGCTCACCGTTGCGATGGTCGGCGATGGTGTCAACGACGCACCGGCGCTCGCGCAGGCCGATATCGGTATCGCGATAGGGGCGGGAACCGACGTGGCGGTCGAGACGGCCGATATCATCCTGGTCAAGAGTAACCCGCTCGACGCCGTCTCTATAGTCGGGCTCTCAAAAGCGACATACCGTAAGATGCTGCAGAATCTTGCCTGGGCGACCGGCTACAATGTTTTCGCGCTCCCGCTCGCCGCGGGCGTGTTATATAGTTATGGAGTCGTGTTGAGCCCGGCAATAGGCGCCGTCTTCATGTCCATTAGCACTGTTATCGTCGCTATAAACGCGAGGCTGTTGAGAGCCTAAGTCTTGCCGTCCAAGCGCTGTCGGATACCCCTGTTTTGTGCTACTATACTTTTCAGGTCGGTCTTTGCGGACCGGACTGTTTTGCCGCACACTCGCACTCATACCAACACACTTAGGCGGCGCGGCACCCTACGGAGGAGACCAATGACCCTACGGAGGAGACTCATGAAGAAGACCATCGCCGGCATACTCGTCGCACTATTGGTCGTTTTGGCGGTAGGCTGCTCGAACACGGGCGCAACCGACACTAAGACCACGGAGACCACTGTCAAGAAAGAAGCCGTCAAAATAAAGATAGGCACACTCCCCACCGAAGACGCACTCCCGATTTACGTGGCGAAGCAAAAAGAACTCTTTAGCGAGGTCGGCGTCGATGTCGAAGTCATCGTTTTCAACAGCGCGCAAGAGCGCGACGCGGCGCTTCAAGCAGGCCGGATAGACGGGCTTACGGGGGATATCCTAGCGGCCGCGGTGCTTGAGCGGGGCGGGGTTCCGGTCTCCATAGTCAGTGTCTTGCTCGGCTCGCAGCCGACCGAGGGCCGGTTCGGCATTCTGGCCTCGCCGAAATCCGAAATCAAGGCAATCGAAGACCTCAAGGGCGTGCCGATTGCCGTCTCCGGCAACACAATCATCGAATATGTCGTCGACGGCATCTTGACCGGGAACGGGTTTGCCGATGCCGACATCGAGAAAATCGAGATCAAGAAGATTCCCGTGCGCCTGGAGGCGCTGATGAGCGGGCAAACACAAGCCGCGGCTTTGCCGGACCCGTTGCTGTCGCTTGCCCAAGCACGGGGTGCTCGTTTAATAGTAGACGATACCAAAGGCGCGAACCTCTCCCAGACGATTCTGCTCTTCGGGGATGAATTCCTCAGCGAGAACCGGGACGCGGTTGGGGACATGCTCGAGGCCGTCAATGACGCGGTCATTCTCATCAATGTCAAGCCCGATTCGTATCGCGGCCTCCTTATCGAGAAAGCCGAACTCCCCGAGGCGATTGCCGAATCGTATCAGGTAAATCTCTACCCGCAGGTGCAGCTCCCAACCGAGGACGATGTCGAGCGTCTCCTCGACTGGATGGTCAAGAAAGACATCATCAAAGCCGGTTTGACCTACGACGACCTTGTCAACCGGGAGGTTCAGCCTAACTAGTGTCGACCCCGGAAGGCTAGGCTATTTCATCATGGATGCCCGGAGCGTTTCAACTATTTTCACGGACAAAATCATCCCTAATCATATCGAAATCATTCTTT
Source organism: Actinomycetota bacterium (assembly GCA_018333515.1). Lineage (NCBI taxonomy): Bacteria > Bacillati > Actinomycetota > Actinomycetota bacterium. Next base: position 38,622 of record JAGXSZ010000033.1, on the reverse strand, counting down.
AGCTTTCATGGGCGTCGCCGATGAATAATCTAGCCAGTTCTACATCATATGCATTCAAGGAGGAAACATATGTCAGACTTGATCCGCCGGCTAGAATCCGAACACGCGTCTCTCGTCGACTCGTTCAACAAGATAAAGAGACTCGAAATTAATTCAGACGGCGCCCCGGTGCTGCTGCAGTCCATAAAGACGGCTCTGCTCGCGCACTTGAAAAAAGAGAACGAGACGATCTACCCGAAGCTACGCGAGGAATCATTTAACAACCCGCGGCTTCAACAGACACTCGACCTTTTCGCGCGCGACATCGTCCGTCTTGCGACCGTTTTCATCGAGTTCCTGGATAAATATTCCCAGGGCGGATCCCAGAGCGATTATGCCGGGGACATCAGCCGGCTCGCTATAATAATGAGCGCGTTCGCACGCAGGGAAGAAGATGTAATTTTCTCGGCTTATAAGGATTTTACGATTGGAAGAGCCGCGTAGATAAGGCAGTCTAATCGTTGACGACACGCCATGATGTCCGCAGACTCTACGGCATTTGACAAGGCGGAGGCGGGGTCTTTGAAGACCCCGCCTGTCGTAGTTGTGCCCGCATTTTACGGCGCACAGTTCTCGATATCCGCGGCATAAGATAGGTGTTGCGGCGATGCTCTTCGCTAAATCTTCGAGACAGCGGTAATTTATCGGTCGCAAACCCGATAAGCCAGCGGGGTTCTCGGCGCCCACATAATTTTGGATGTGTCCCCCGACCTGTTTTATGTTTGACAAAACATTTCTAGACCCATATACTTAGTTGGGTGTAAATCAATGCTGATTATTTTGTCTTGATTGAGGTGATATAGATGGCACACAAAAAAGGAATGGGAAGTACCAGGAACGGTCGCGACAGCCAATCTAAGAGGTTGGGCGTTAAAGCTTTTGGCGGCCAGCATGTCAGCGCCGGCAGTATCATTGTGCGCCAGCGCGGCACCAAGATTAAGCCCGGCAAGAACGTCGGTCTCGGACGCGACTACACCATCTTCGCTCTTATCGATGGGTACGTGGCTTTTGGCGGCCACACTAAGAGCGGACGCAAGGTAAGCATCTTAAGCGAAGCCGTTGCGGAAGCGTAGATTTTAAAGGTCGATAGAAGCCACAGGAGACTGTGGCTTTTTTTGTTTAGTGCGCGACGGGGCGCGTTAGCGTCCCAGTCGGGGCGAGGGATAGAGATATGAGTTCGTTCATAGATGAAGCGAGAATATTCGTCAAAGCGGGAGACGGCGGAAACGGCGTCGTCAGCTTCTTTCGCGCTAAATATATACCGAAAGGCGGTCCGGACGGCGGTGACGCCGGACGCGGCGGAAGTGTCATTCTCGAAGTCGATGAGGGTTTGCGCACGCTCATCGACTTCCATTACCACCGGCAATTCAAAGCCAAGCGCGGCCAACACGGACAGGGGAGCAATAAGTCCGGGGCCAACGGCGACGACATTATCTTAAAGATTCCGCCGGGGACGGTGGTCAAAGACGGTGACGGCAATGTCATGGCCGACCTGACCGAACCCGGCGAGCGGTTCGTCGTCGCGCGAGGCGGCATAGGGGGCCGGGGTAATGCGCGGTTCGCGACGCCCACCAGGCGCTCCCCATCGTTTGCGGAGAAGGGTGAGCCGGCCGAGGAGCGCTGGATAATGCTTGAGCTTAAACTCCTTGCCGATGTGGGCCTGGTCGGTTTCCCGAATGTCGGTAAATCCACCCTTATCAGCAGGATATCCTCGGCGAAGCCTAAGATAGCGGGTTACCCGTTTACGACCCTCACACCAAACCTGGGTGTGGTCGGCCTGCCCGATGGCCGAAGTTTCATCGCCGCCGACATACCCGGCATCATCGAAGGGGCGCATACCGGGAAAGGGCTCGGCTATGAGTTTCTGCGCCACGTCGAGCGGACCGCGGTCATCATCCACATCCTCGATATGGCGTCGCTCGAAGGGCGAGACCCCCTGGAGGATTTCGAAGCCATCAACCGGGAGTTAGCGCTATATAACCCTGAGCTTGCGGCGCGGCCGCAGGTAGTGGCGGGCAACAAGCTCGATATTTACGGTGAGGACGATAGACTGCGGCGGGTCCGGGATTACATGGCCGAGCGCGAAATCCCGTTCTTCGGGATATCGGCGGCGGTCGGAACCGGCGTCGAACGGCTCCTTTACGCGGTCGCGGACATCCTCGATAAAGTCGAGCGCGAGCCGGTCAAAAAAGAGAAAGTCGCTGTTACCGTCGAAGAACACGACCCCACCGAGATTACGGTGAGCAGGGATAATGATGTGTGGGTGGTAAGGGGTATCGATCTTGAGCGCATGGTTATCATGACCGATTTCGAGAACGAATATGCCGTTATCCATCTGCAAAAGCGCATGAAAAGCATCGGCGTCGAGGACAAGCTCGTCGCGGCCGGCGCCCATGAGGGCGATACTGTCAGCATAGGCGCGATGGTCTTCGAGTTTTATCCTTTTTAGGCGGCTATCACGGCGCCGCATAAAAGTGATAAAATAGAAGTTAGTCTTAAAATCTAATTAGAGGTGTTTGCCTTGCAAAGGACTGAATGTCTTCCGTAACGCTCGCCGGATTGTCGTAAAACTCGGGACGAGCACGGTCGCTAAAGAGACGGGCGGTATCGACCACGTCCAACTGAAGAGCATAGTCGAACAGGTCGCGCAATTGAAAAAGGACGGTTACGATGTGGTAATCGTCTCTTCGGGCGCGATTGCGGCGGGTGTCGAAGGCCTCGGCCTTAAGGCGCGGCCTTCGACCATCCCGGAGCTTCAGGCCGCCGCATCGGTCGGCCAGGGACTTCTTCTCCACGAATACGCGAGCCTATTCAGTAAGCACGGTATTAAGGTCGGCCAGGTATTGTTGACGCAGTACGATGTTATCCACCGCCAACAATATCTCAACTCGCGCAATGCCTTAAAGACCCTGCTCGCGCTCGGCGTCGTCCCTATCGTCAACGAGAACGACGCGACGGCGGTCGACGAGATTCGTTTCGGCGACAACGACACGCTCGCCGCGCTCGTTTCGAATCTTATCCGCGCCGACCTGCTGATTTTGCTCTCGGATATCGAAGGGCTCTACACCGGTGACCCTCGCGACGGCGGGGACGCGAAGCTGATAGAGATGGTCGAAGATATCACGACCGAGATAGAGTCGCTGGCCGGTGGAGGCGGCTCGTCGTTTAGCTCGGGGGGAATGGTCACAAAGATACAGGCGGCGCGCATCGCTATCTTCGCGCAAGTCGGTATGGTCATAGCTCATGGCCGGAGGGCGAACGTTCTTATCGATATAATGAACGATGAGCGTGTCGGCACGTTTTTCGCGCCGCGCAAGAAACGTCTGAGCGCGATGAAGTTATGGATAGCGTTTGGCAAGTCGCCTCGGGGCAGCGTCGTCGTCGACGACGGCGCCGCGAACGCGTTGATATCGGCGGGCAAGAGCCTTCTTCCCGCAGGCGTAGTCGGCTGCGAGGGCAGGTTTCAGGCGGGCGACGCGATAACGGTCAAAGATTTGCAGGGCAATGTCTTCGCGAAAGGGCTGACGAATTTTTCCTCTAGCGAAGTCGATGAGATAAAGGGACTCAAAAGTTCACAGGTGCTGGAGAAATTTAGCGACAGCGCCAGTGAAGAGATAATCCACAGGAACTGTTTGGTAATATTACGCTAGGGGGTCGGACGATGGCAGAGTCGGGGGAGATAAAGACCGAAATTTTAGAGCTGGGCGCGCGGGCGAAAGCCGCATCCCGGATAATGGCGACGCTTAGTACAGCCGAGAAAAACAACGCGCTGACCAGCATGGCCGAAGCACTGGTAGCCAACGCCGACAAGATTCTCGCGGCAAATGAAAAAGATATGGTAGAAGCCGCCGCCAGAGGTATCGGCTCATCGCTAATCGACCGCCTGATGCTCAACTCGGCGCGCGTCAAAGAGATGGCCGAGAGCCTTTTCGACGTGGCGATCCTCACCGACCCGGTCGGGGAGACCGTCAAAGGATGGCGGGTGCCGAACGGGCTGGAGATTCGCCAAGTCAGAGTGCCGCTCGGAGTAGTCGGCATAATCTATGAGGCCCGACCGAACGTCACTGTCGAGGCGGCGGCGCTCTGCGTAAAGAGCGGCAACGCGATAATCCTGCGGGGCGGCTCGATGGCGAACCACTCGAACATAGCGCTGACCGAGGTCATAGCGAAAGCCGCCGCGGATGCGGGTCTGCCGGCCGCCGCGATTCAGGCGTTGGCCGACCCCAGCCGCGAATCCGCGAATGAGCTGATCCGTCTCGACCGGTACGTCGACCTGCTCGTGCCCAGGGGAGGTCCGGAGCTTATCCACGCGGTCGTCTCGCACGCGACCGTTCCGGTCTTGTGGGCCGGCGCGGGTAACTGCCACATCTACGTCGATGAGACCGGCGACCCGGATATGGCGGCTAAGATAGTAGTCAACGCCAAATGCGGGCGCCCGAGTGTCTGCAACGCGGCGGAGACGCTTCTGGTACATAGAGCGGTCGCAGCCGAATTTGTCCCGAAAGCCTGTGCGGACCTAATCGAGCAGGGCGTTACCATCATCGGAGACGAAACCGTACGCGGCCTCGTCCCCGAGGCACAAGAAGCTACCGAGAAGGACTGGTATACGGAGTATCTAGAACTCAAAATAGCGGTGCGCGTCGTCGACTCGATAGACGAGGCGGTCGCGCATATCAACAAATACGGCACCATGCACTCGGAGTCCATCATCACCCGGGACCACGACGCGGCGCGCAAATTTACGCGAGAAGTAGATTCGGCGGCGGTCTATGTCAACGCCTCGACGCGCTTTACCGATGGCGGACAGTTCGGGATGGGCGCTGAAATCGGTATCAGCACGCAGAAATTACACGCGCGCGGGCCGTTGGGCTTGACAGCGTTGACGTCTACGAAATACGTTATAGAGGGAAACGGTCAAATCAGGCTATAGGAGGATATCTTGACCATAGAACAAATCGTCACATTAGTCGTTCTTCTGTTAATACTGCTCTTTGCCGTCTGGGCATATAAAGAATCGACATCCGCGAAGGAAGAGTAAGAGCGCGAGGCCCGGCATGAGCGCCGGGCCTCGCATCGAACATGCGTGAATCACCTTACGCCGCCATCTCGGGACGGCTCGGCTCCGATATCTCTTCGAGAATCTCGCCGGCCCCCTCAAGGTTGCCGCCGCGTACCGCGATGTCGCCGAGCGCGCAGACACCGACGAGCGCGCCGAACTCATCGACAACCGGAAGCCTGCGAATCCGGAACTTCTCCATGATTTCGCCGGCTTCCTCCAGGCTGGTTTCGGGTGAAACGACGTGGACATCGGTGCTCATTATGTCTTCCGCGTTGGTCTCAAGGGGCAGCATCTCCTCGGCGACCGCTCGCATAGCGATGTCCCGGTCGGTCACCACGCCGACCAGCGCGTTGCCATCCATGACCGGCATAAACCCGACATTGAGTTCCTTCATCTTACGCGCCGTCTCCACCAGGTTACTCGTGGTCTGGACCGTCTTCGGGTCTTTTGTCATCAGATCTTTAATCTTCATTCCAAACACCTCCGTTCCAAACACTTTCGTGTCTTATGTGGCTTATTTTGGTATTCCCACTTTTTGCCGATATTAAAAAGGCGAGAATCGGGCCGATATATCAATTGATAGGCTTATATCTTGCTAAAACCGCTGCTTGCGGTTAACATTAATGTGGGAAAAACAGGAAGAGGGGAGATTTGGCTATGGATGGATTTATTGTCACCGCTGTATTGTTCGGCATAATATCCTTGCTCGCTCTTTATGTGATCTTTCGCGCGATAAAGAACTACATTCGCGAGGGCAAAGAGGAACAAGCAGAGCGATCACCAGCCGCACCGCGCGCAATCATGACGGCAATGCCGAAACCCGCGCAGGCAGCGGCAAAACCGGGGGCGGCACCAGCCCAGGCGCCGCGACCGGCGGTGGTCGCGGAGCCGAAAGAAGCCGAGAAAGCGAAAGAGCCGGAAGTAACTATCGAGGCCGAAGCGGCCCAAGAGACCCAAGCGACCCAAGAGACCCAAGCGGCTGAGCCGGTCAAGGCCGAAGATAAGGGTGTGGAGGCTGAGGGCGAATATCCGCCAATCAAGACACAAGCGCCTAACGGTGAGAGCGAAAAACGCGTTGCCGAGATTCAGGATATCCTCGGCAAGCATCTCTAAATGATAAGAGCGTTTATCTTCGACGTCGACGGCACCCTCGTCGATACCAGAGATATCCATACTAACGCCTGGAAAAAGGCGCTTGCCGCGGTCGGCATAGAGCTGAGCGCCGAGGCAATCCAAGGGCAGCTCGGTCGCAGGGCGGTCGACATCATCGAGGACTTTATCCCCGAAGACCGGCCTGAACTGCGAGCCGATGTCCTCGATAAGAAATGGCGGGCGTTTCGCGACGCCTACGCCGATATCAAGGTCTTTCCGAAGACAAAAGAACTCTTCGCATACCTACACGACAAGGGATTAGAGCTTGCGCTCGCCACATCGGCCAAGCGCCAAGACGCCGAGTTTTATGTAGAACTCCTCTCGGCGGGACCATACCTCAAGGCGGTGGTCGCCGCCGAAGACACCGAGCACTCGAAGCCGCACCCCGAGATATTTCTGAAAGCCGCCGCCCTCCTCGGCGTCGCCCCGGAAGAAGCGGTCGTCGTCGGCGACAGCGCGCATGACATAGAGGCGGCGGTGCGGGCCGGGATGACCCCGGTTGGCGTCCTTACCGGCGGTAATACAGAGTCCATCCTTCGCGACGCCGGAGCCGAACGGGTCTACGCCGACATCGAAAACCTCTACGAGCATATCCGGGAAATCCTCTAGCCGCATCCAATCCTCGCGGAATAAAAATATTGTAACCACTCAGCGAAGTTTTTTGAAAAAACTTTTGCCGGGATTTTAGCGAAAAATTATTAATTAGCCCTTGACCAAAGGACGCTTGTATTGCTATATTCAGAAGTGCAATTGCACAAATACAAGTATGCGCTTATATTGGCGCAGTTTCGCGAGAGATCTCTTCAGACGGAAACTACATAAGGAGGGGGAACTATGAAAAAGCTGATGACGGCCTTGCTCGGCATCACGCTTGTCCTGGCTATGCTTACGGGTGGGACATTCGCCTACATGACGGCGCAGGCCGAAAATATGGACAACACGGTCACGACAGGCACTATGTGCATAGGAACCGACCCGGAGCCGTTTCTAACGGTAAACGGAGCCATGCCCGGCGGTCCGGCCTATGAGTCGACGGTCACCGTTTTTACGAACACTCCCACGAAATTCTTCTACAAGGTCAAATCCGTGAGGCAGGTGGGGACGAGCACTAAGCTCTGGAATGCCGTCATGGTGCGGATTACCGACAGTGTGACGGGCGAGGTGTGGACGGGCAACCTAAACGGTCTCCAGACCGGATGGCTTGCGAGGGAGAGCGGTGTCTCCGGGGGCGGCCCGAGCAACGGACGCAAAATCAATTTCAAGGTCTGGATACCGCAAGAAGCGGATGTCGATGAGGAGACCACAGCCACGATCATGTTCAGATTCGACGCCGAGCAGTGGCGACCGGCAATATAGTGATTACCAAATTCGGCGGCTAGAACGTCGCTGAAGAACTCGCCATACTCTTGGCCGGGGGCCGGCCATTCGCCATAAGGTCCCCGGCCAATACGACCGAGTTTCCAGTGATATGCGGGGCGCAGGCCGAATCTTAAGAAGGTGGGGACGATGGTTTATATATTTTCAAGAGTCAAAGGTTGGTGGGGGCGGACCGGATTTATCGACAAGGCGATGTCCATGGCGACCATGGCGATAGTCGTTTTATTTCTCGCGCTCTTCGCCCTCATCGCGCAAGGCGGCTTAGGGCTGCTCATAGTCAAAAGCGACAGCATGAGCCCGTCGATGCCGGCAGGCTCGCTTCTGGTCTTCGCAAGAGCCGGTATCGACCAGGTGGAGATAGGGGATACGGCAGTCTTTCGGGAGGGCTCAGCGACAAACTCGCTCGTCACGCACCGGGTAGTCGAAAAGGCATATGAGGAAGGCGAATTTCTTTTAAGGACAAAAGGCGACAGCAATCACCGCGGCGACGAGCTGCTCGTAAGCGAAGATAATTTGATGGGGAAAGCTCTGGCGGTTATTCCGTCGGCTGGTCGGGCGCTCGCATACACGAAGACACCGGCGGGTATTTTAGTTCTCAATCTATTGCTCGTCGTCTTCATCGTGCTCGTAATGTTCGACCGGATTCGGCTCTCACAGCGAATGGCGTACATGGCGACCGAGGGGGCCCTCGTCAACCCGATGGTCGCCGGCGAGAAAGAGAGGGTCTCTGGTGAAGACAAGTGATTGATCCGACGCCGTAGGACTTCGGGCTGTCAAAGGTATGGCCGCGAGATAATTTTCAAACGGCCTCTTAAAAGTTTTTGCCGCCGGGAATAACGGTCAAAAAGGTCCGGTCGCGGTCGATGGGTGTCTTATGCGTATCGGCGCCGTCGCCTTCGACGGTCGCGTATTGGACGCGATTGAGATATTGACGAAGGTGAAGGCCGACTGTCTCGATATATTTGAGGTCGAAGTTGTGTTTCTGCGCCGCGACTTTGAGCGACATGTCCAGGATATCGTCGTCGAGATAGAGGATGAGTTCGCACTCGCCCAAGAAACGCATGCGCTTATCACCTATAAGGCGCAGCCCGCTGTAGGATTCCCAATGTCTGAGAAATTCGTATTTGTCCATTTTAAAACCCCGGCTTATCTGTCGTTGGTCGCTAGGCCTAATATCGGCAGCTCGTTCCTATCTCTAAAGCGCCGGATTAGGGAGAGGATGTGGCCGGAAATGTCGAGCTAGATAGTCCTTTTCATAACCAGGAGCGCGATATCGTCGGTCAGGCGCCCGCGTGAAAACGCGAGGCAGGCGTCGATGATGCTGTTAGCGGTCTCCTGGGCGTGCTTTCCGATGGTTTCCAAGAGTGTCTCTTCGAGGCGGCCCTCTCCGAAAAATTCCGAATCCGCCCGCGCCTCGAGGACGCCGTCGGTATAAGCGACAAGAAGGTTGCCGAGCCGCACTTGGATGGACTTCTCCCGGTACGCGTAGTCCGCGATAATGCCGATGGCGGGATCGTTGGTCGTCAAGAAGGTGCATTTCTCGGCGGTGTTGTCGAGCAGGCACGGATAAGGGTGACCGGCGTTTACGTAGGCGAGAACCCCGGTTTCGGGTTCATATATGGCGCAGAACGCCGTTATGAAAACCGCGTGATCGACCTGCCGTCGCACAAATCCGTTGACTTGGGAGATAGCATGGGCGGGCGAGGGGTCTTGATAGAGGTAAGCGCGCAAGGCGTACTTCACCATCGAGGTATAGGCGGCCGCCGCGATACCCTTGCCGGAGACGTCCCCGATGATGAGGGCGAAGCGCCCGTCGATATCGAAGATATCGTAGAAATCGCCCCCGACCTTTGCCTCTTCAGTCGCCGACGAATACATCACGCCTATCTCCGCGCCCGGTATCGATGGGATAAACGCGGGGAGCATGCTGCGCTGGAGAGATTCGGCGATATTGAGCTGCGCGGCGTATAGTCTCGAGTTTTCCATCGCGACGCCGAGTTCGTTTCCGATCGACTCGAGCAGCGTGGCGTCACCCTTGCTGAACTTGCCGGGATGGCGGCTGCCTAAAGGGAATGAGCCGATAGTCTTTCCTTTCGATTTAATAGGCGCGCCAATCAAACTGGCGAAGGCCTCGTTGACTACCGTCGCCTCAAAATCAGCGGAATCGGCGAGGTTTTCGATGATGAGCGAATGACCGGTTTCCACCACCCGGCCCGGTAAGCGCTCCCCGACAGGTATTATCCTGCTGTTGGCGACAAAATTCTCGCTGAGACCCTTGTGGGCTCCCAGTCTCAGGGAATTCTTTTCCTCATCCAAGATATAAATGGCAGCCCCGTCGGCTTCGAGTAATTCCATCATGCTATCGATGGCAGCCTTGAGCATCGTATCGAGGTCGAGCGTTTGCGAGAGCACGTTTGAGAGGTCATTGAGAATCGACAGTTCCCTTGTGCGCCGTTTTGCCGCCTCTTCGGATTGCCTGACGCTCTCGTATAGTCGCGAGTTCTCAAGCGCTATGGCGGCGTGGAGCGCGATACCGTCGAGAATCGAGATATCGTGCTCGTCGAAGTGTTTCTCGGGCCGCCGGCTCGAGACCCAGAGGGTGCCGGTTATCTCGCCGCGGTAGGTGAGGGGAACCATCGCGATGGCTCGCAAGCCCGCTTCCGCGAAGACCGGCACTCGCTCTTTCAATTGCTGGTAATCATCGATTATCAACGGTTCGCTCTCTTCGATGACGAGGCCTGTCATGCTGCTGGTCAGTGGGACATCCACTTTTGTCAGCACTTCGGGCAGGTTGTATACGAACGGGTATGTGACAACGCCCCTTTTTTTATCGAAGAGACCTACGGCGCCGACGTCCGCGCCGATGAGTTCGGTCGCGTTCTTGGCAATCTTGTACATGAGTTCTTCGAGCTTAAGACCGCCTGTTATGTCGAGTGTGACGTCGAGGAGAGTCTGGAGATCTTTGCCGCGCTCCTCAAGCTCGCTCGATGTGTTCTTGACACGTTCGAAGAGCCGCGCGTTCTCAATGGCGACCGCGGCCTGCTTCGCGAGGCCGCTCGCGAGTTCGATTTCGCGGTCGGTGAATTTATGCGACTGTCCGGGATTGTCTATACCGATACTTCCTATGACCCGGTCGCCGATTGTTAGTGGAACGAACAGCCCGGTTTTTGCGTTGAATCCATCCATCGTACGTTTAGCGGCAGGGGAGAGACCGGGGTCTTCGTAGTCTAAAACCGTCGTCAGTCCGCTCCGGTATATTTCGAAGAACTCCGCGCCGAAATCGGCGACTGTGAAGCCGGCGCCCACCGCCACGCCGCCGTTGTGCTCGGCGATGACTTCGTGCGTGTTTTCAACCGGGTCATAGAGGAATATGACATTGCGCTTGAGCTTGGTTATCTCCGCGACCAGGTCGGAAAATCTCTTCAGAACCTGCTCGGTATCGAGGGTCGAGCCGATGACGTTAGCCGCTTCAATAAGTATGTTTGCGATGCGGAGCGTCTCCGCCAGCTCTTCCTCATGCTGCCGCTGCGTGTCGTACAAGCTCGCATTTTCAAGGGCGACGGCTGCCTGAGCCGCGACTGTCTCCAGCAAGTTTGCCCCATAGCGCTTAATTCGCCCCTTATTCGTCATGCTAAATATTTCGATAACGCCGGTAAGGCGGTTCTTGCGCATTATCGGGGTCGCCAAGACACTCTTAATTCCCTGTGCGGCAAAGGCCTCGATTTTCATCGGATAGGTCGCGTAGTCATCGACGATGATCGTGCGCCGCTCTCGAAGTACCTCATATAGCGTGCCCCGGCCACGGGGTATCTTTTCAACCATGACGGCGTCGGGGACGTTGTATGCGTATCGCTTAGTTACCGAACCGTCCTCCGCAACGAGCGCGATGAGACCGCCGTCTCCCTCGCAGAGATGCGTCGCATGGTGGACGATCTTTTTGAAGAGTTCGTCGAGTTCGAGTTCCGAGGAGATGTCGACCATAATGGAGACGAGCGACGACATCTTCTCTCCAAAACCCGGCGATGTATCGGTATGTGGTTGAGGAAACAGCTCTTCAGGAATGGGTGTCACCAACGAATACCTCACTTGTGAAAATCGCGTTTGTCATACTGCACGGCTTAAACGATCTTAAAGGTTATTACCCATATGGGCAAAGGTTTATCAAATAGGGGACGTTGCTACGGCTGTTACGGATACCTGCTCTCTAAGTCTATGCGCGCGGGCGGCGTTAGGCTAAAAAATAAAGACCTGACCCCTTTCTTTTTGTGTCTTATGTATTTGCGCTTGTTTGTGAAATCTACTAGAATGACACATGATTGCCCTAAACAAACGCTTCCAAGGTAGAGTCTTAGGGTCTAATATAAGGAGAGAGTGAGTGAACGAAGACACGGCGACCATCGAAGGACGTATCGTCTCCATCAGCGGCGGCTTCCAAGACCTCTACCTTGAATTTGCAAGATGGGTGCCGAACATCATCATAGCAATCGTTGCCTTGGTCATCTCCATTTTCGTAGCAAAGATGATACGGAATATGGCCAGGCGAGCCATGGCCAAGACCAGCACCGAAGGCCACATCGACATTCTCGTCGCCCAGCTGGCCTATATAGGGGCGCTCGCGCTGGGTATCATTATGTCGCTCGGCATCTTGCCGATCAACCTTTCCGCGCTCTTCACAGGCCTCGGCCTCGCTGGCTTTGCCGTCGGTTTCGCTATGAAGGATATCCTGGGCAACTTTCTCGCCGGCATCATCTTGTTGATTCAACGGCCGTTTACCATCGACGACTATATCAAAATCGGCGATGTCGAGGGCACCGTGACCAATATTCGCGTCCGCGACACCCAGCTTACCACTAATGACGGTCGCCTTATATATGTCCCGAACAACACTATGTCGACGAGTAATATCATAAACCTGACGGCGCTTCCCTTGCGCCGCGTAGACGTGGACGCGGGCATCCCGTATAGCAGCGACATCAACCGCGCCGTTAAGGCTTGTCTTGAGGCCGCCGCCCGGTTGCCCGGCTTTGTCGAGCAGCCCATACCCGATGTGATAGTGACGGAATTCGGCGATAGCGCCATCATGCTCCGCGTGCGGATATGGGTCGACTGGAAAGAGCACGGCTATATCCAGGCGCAGTCCGAGGCTCTCAAGCTGGTAAAAGCCGCCCTCGACGACGCCGGCATCGATATCCCGTTCCCGGTGAGGACGGTCTATCTCCACCAGTCGAAAGATGCGTAATACCGCCCGTTACAGCGCTCTTTATCGAGATGATTTCCGGACATAGCAAACCCGTACCGCGCAGGTAATCCGCGTAGCGCTAACAAGCGAGCGTTTGTACCATAAGGTACCGTAAAATATGTCGGCAAGCGTTTTGGACTATATAATCCTGGGTATAAGTAGTCGTAAGATTCGAGGTTACCGCGTTCTTTAACGCGTGCACCCCCTAAGGCAGGAAGTCGGAGAGGAGAACGATATGGCTTACGTGGCGAAAGACTACAGCGGATTGGTCGGGATGGAGGGATTTAGCGAAGCGCTTCTGAACAATCATTTTACGCTCTATCAGGGATATGTGACCAACACCAACAAAGCGCTCGACATATTGGGTCGGATGTTAAACGACGGCCAGACGGGCGCGCCCGAGTTCGCGGAACTCAAAAGAAGGCTTGGTTGGGAGTTTAACGGGATGCGCCTCCATGAATATTATTTCGAAAACCTTGGGGGCAACGGCTCGATAGAGGCGGGGGGCAAACTAGCGCGGCAACTGGCCGAGGTTTTCGGCGGCGTGGAGGCGTGGGAGAAAGAATTCAGGGCGGTCGCCGCCATGCGAGGCATAGGCTGGGCCGTTCTTTACGCGGATAACGCGAACGGCAATCTCATCAATTTCTGGATAAACGAGCACGACGTCGGCCATCCGGCCGGCTGCACGCCGATTCTCGTAATGGATGTCTTCGAGCACGCGTATATGACCGATTACGGCATCAAGCGGCCCGACTACATCGAGGCGTTCTTCAAAAACGTCGACTATAACGCCGCGCAAGCCAGGCTTGGTTAACCGTGCGCGAACGGCTTTATTCGACCCGAAGATGAGGCATATCGATTTTGAATAGGGAGGCATAAGTATGGGATTTACCAAAGAAGAGCTGGCGGTGAAGTTGCGCGAGATGTATAAAGAGATAGACGACCACAATATGGACCTGGCCCTCGATTTTAACGATGAGAAAAACGCATGGGTAATCGGTTTGACCAAAGGTAAGCACGAGCTGACGACACACCTCGAGAAGCAGGACGCCGACGATTGTATGAATGGTATAAAGTGTGTCTATCTCGGAGTTCAGATAGGCCAATTTGTCCAGCACTTCGAGGAAGACGAAGCGAAGTTGGGTTAGCGCGAAGAGAGCGAAGACAATACTCTAAGACAACCGGTGTTTATATCATGCGCCGGTTGTTTCGTTTTAGCCTCGACACGGCTTGGCTAAAAAGGTACTATATTGTAAAGTACCCCGAGGGGGTATAAGGCGGCCTTTTCGGTAAGAAGTGGACTAAAGGAGTTTGAATGCTGAGAACGAGCGCGAAGCCATTCCTTTTGATATTAAGTCTTGTTGCTTTAACTATCGTCGCAACTGGGTGTTTCACATCGGGGGCGGATACCAAAGAGAACGCCGGGATAGCTATAGGCGATGAGCGGGCACAAGGTGCGCTCGAAGCCGAAGCTAACCAGGAATTGCCGGCAAGCACGACGACAACAGAGAAGCCCATGTTTGTCGAAGTTATATCGGCCACCTCCCCCGTGAGTCCGGGCGGCAACCCTGTAACCGTCTTCGTGAAGACCGAACCCGGGGCGATTAGTCAAATCGAACTTGGATATCGGGGCGGCCAAAACGAAGAAGGCGCTTTAGACCCGAAACAGGCCAACGCGAGCGGCATGGTTTCGTGGACTTGGACTGTCGACCCATCGGTGCCTTATGGCGCCTACCCCATATTGGTGACAGCCAAGTCTATCGATGGGCGGACCGCGGTCGCCAAGAGCACGCTCGAGGTAAAGTCGGCCGAAGAGTGCAATGCTTGACCTCCGCCCAAACAGTAGGCCGGTCGGCCCAACAAAGAGTCCTTCGAACCAACCGAGTATTTAAGCCCCTTTGACGAAACACCCCGCGGGGACATCTTCCGCGCGGCACAATGTTCGGCAACCCTTAAATCGCCGTTGATCGCCGTTGATCACAAGCCGGTTTGCGCCATGATTCCCGCATTGAGCCTCTAAAGAATTTACTAAGTCAACGTATATAAACTTAGTTATTAAAGGCGGGTATACATACGCCGATACAGAGTGGAGCACATTATGGGGAAGGCCCTCAGATATACGGGAGGCGTTATGAATCTACAGTTATCATTGAAGAACCAGAGAGCGGGAACACAGATCGTTGCCTTGGTCGTTGTCATTGCGGTTATCGGCGTTGCGGCGTCCATTATCGGCTATACGTCGATAAATTCGCTGAGCACACAAGCTAATAAGTTAGAGGCCGGATCTGAAAAACTCGAGAAGGTCGCGGACCTGCGCCTAACTATCGAGCGCACGGCGATGCCGGTAAACGTCATCATCATCACGCATGAAGTAGCCGCGATGGACGAGTATGCCGAACTGAGAGCGGAAGTCGACCAGCGGGCTGAAGAACTCGAGCGCGTGATGACTTCCGAGGAAGCAAAGAGCATTTTGGCCGAGATAAACGCAAGCCTGGCTACGGCCGATCAGAAAGCCCAGAAGGTCTTTGACGCGTACACCTCTAAAGAAGCCGGTGCGTTGATGGAAGACTACGATCTTAGCGCAATCGAGGCCTCGGTCCGCGCCGAGAAGTTGCGTGAATTGTTGGGCAAGGAGGCGGCGGACTCCATGGAGGCATCGGCGGCCACCGAAGCGACCTCGAAGCGACTTCAAATCTTTTTCATATTGCTCAACCTCGGTGTTAGTGCCGGTGCGGTATTCTTCGTTCTCAGGAAGGTAATCAGCCCGCTCCGCGATAGCTTTTTACATATATCCGAAGCGGTGCGACGCATCGTCGTGTCGATTGGCGATATAAGTAGAAATTCCGAACAGGTAAACGACGCCGCCAACCAGGTGGCCGGCGCGATTTCTCAGGTGGCGTCCGGCTCGGCGGACCAAAGCAGGGCGACCAGCGAGTCGCTGGTCATAGCCGAGCAGATAAAGGCGGCCATCGAGCAGGTGGCCCAGGGTGCCCAGTCACAGGCGAGGTCGGTTTCCGATAGCGTCAACGGCGTAGGCAAACTCGCCGAGGCTATAGACATGGTATCGAGCAAAGCGCATGCGGTATCAGAGGTGGCTACCACCACAAAAGAGACGGCTATGCAGGGCAAAGAGACCGTCGGTAAAGCGATAGACGGTATGGGTAAAACCAAAAGAACGGTTGAGGTAAGCGCCGCCAAAATACAGGAGCTTGGCGAGAAATCCAAGCAGATAGGCGAGATAATCGAAGTAATCGACGATATCGCCGAGCAGACCAACTTGCTCGCGCTAAACGCCGCGATAGAGGCGGCAAGAGCCGGCGAGCATGGAAAGGGCTTCGCGGTCGTAGCCGACGAGGTCAGAAAATTAGCTGAGCGAAGCGCCAAGGCCACCGGTGAGATAGCCAATCTTATCAAGGGCATCCAAGACGAGACGATGCATGCGGTAAGCGCGATGGAGGCCGGTATGGCCGAGGTCGAGCAGGGCTCCGAGCTTGCCGAGGCCGCCGGCGGCGCTATAGCCGAGATGATGACCGCCATCAACGAAGTCGTCAGCCAAATCAGCGAAGTCACAGACGCGGCCGCTCAAATGGCGGCCGCGTCAACCCAGGTAAGCCAGGCGATGGACCAAATCGCGGCTATCACCGAACAAAACACGGCGGCGACCCAAGAAGTCGCGGCCTCAGCCGATCAGGTAGCGCACTCGGTCAACTCCGTCGCCGCGGCGGCTGAAGAAGCCGCGGCCTCAGCCGAAGAGGTCTCGGCTTCCACTGAAGAGCAGGCCGCTTCTGTCGAGCAAATCGCGGCTCAGGTGCAGGCGCTTGCGGGAATGTCGCAAGAGCTTGACGGACTAGTTGCAAGTTTTAACCTTTAGCCCAAACCGTTTTTCTAACTACCTCGCACCAGCGTCAGCAAAAAGACCAGGTCGTCTTCGGCATCGACCGCGTGAACGAGTTTTGGCGGCATAAATATCAACGAGCCCGGCGTCGCCTCATGCGCCTCTTTGTCGAGCCGCACCTTGGCCGTACCGCTCAAAATATGAATTATGGCCGGCGTGCCGGCGGTGTGCTCCGAGAGCGATTGCCCCTTAGACATCATAAAGAGAACGATCTTGCTCTTTGCGTTGTCGACCAGGGTCTTACTGACCGTGCCTTCTTTGGCAAACTCGACTAAATCGTTGATGTTTGCGATATGGGTTTTCACTTCTTCCACTTGTCGCCTCCTTCGAGCGAGCCGATATCACTTTCGCGACCCGCGTCTTATGATTCTACATCTTAGACGTGTTCTGTGTATCGTAGCATAATGTCGGCGACGTGCGCGCCGCGCCGCCGGATTATCGAAGTGATAGCAGGCGATATTTGTGCTACACTGTTCGAAGTAAAAAATAGGAGGGACTTGATGAGCGGCTACAAAGACGAACTACGGGATTATTTGAAGGAGAAAGCGGTCGTAATTGGTGAGGTCACGCTCTCGTCGGGCGAAAAGAGCAATTATTATATAGACTGCCGGAAGGTCACGCTCGATGCCAAGGGCGCTTTTTTAATCGGGGAGGTACTCTCCGATATGCTCGAAGACGCCGACGCGGTCGGCGGACTTACACTCGGCGCCGACCCTATCGCGACCGCGGTCTCTATGCGCAGTTACGAAAAGGGGAGACCGGTATCGGCATTTTTGGTCAGGAAGGGCATGAAGTCTCACGGTATGATGAAGCGGATAGAAGGACCCATCCGGCCGAACTCGAGCGTCGTCATTGTCGACGATGTGATAACCAAAGGCGGCTCGGTAGTCGAGGCGATAGAGGCTGTCGAAGCCGAGGGGCACCGGGTCTTAAAAGTCGTCTGTCTGGTCGACCGCGAGCAGGGCGGCAGCGAGATAATACGGGGCAAAGGCTATAATCTAGAGGTACTGTATACCCCGGCTGATTTCGGTGTGACGAAAGCAGAACAATACTAGCTATTCGTTGTGGATTGTTATATAATATACCCCGTATGGTATTATCTTTCACCGCGAGCTACCCGACAAATGGTAATAGATACACTATGCGCGCGCGATACGATGATTTTCCGATTTGAGCGCGCGTGAATAATGTAATGTATTAAGGAGGCAACGTGAGCGAAGCCGAAAAACCCAAAAAAGCTACCATTATCGCATGGAGCGACGATCTAGACAAAGTTTATCCGCAATTAATTCTTGCCACAACCGCGGCGGCCTATGATGTAAAGGTGACGGTCTTCGTCACGTTCTGGGGCCTATTGGCGTTCAAAAAGAACAAAAAGGGCATTACGGGCAAGAGTTTGATGACAAAGATGCTCGCGGTAATGCGCAAAGGCGGCACAGACAAGCTTAAGATATCCAGGTTGAACATGGGCGGAATGGGCACTTGGATGATGAAGAAGATATTCAAACATGAAAGGGTCGCTAGCCTCGACGAGCTTATCGAAATGGCTCTCTTATCCGACGTAGAGTTCATCCCGTGACAAATGACCATGGACGCTTTTGGATTAAAGCGTGAAGACCTGATAGATGGAATGGGAGAGCCGGCGGGCGCTTCTAAAGCTATCTCGGAAGCATTAGATTCGCAGATCAACTGGTTTATCTAAAGTTGGTCGTTGAGGGCGCCGGATGTCCGGGGCCGATACGCGGTAAATAATGGGCACGATGTGGTCGTGCCCATTATTTATTTTCCATTGTTTATTTTCGGCACTTGGTCTCCCTTAATCTTGCAAGCGCGCTCTCGACATCCCGCTCTATCTCACAGCTCTCTTTCTCCCGCAACATTTCGTAGATATTCTCGACGTTCTTTCCGGGATTTACTATGAGAAGCATGCCGTCGACCGCTTTAATTTTCGTGCAACAACTATCGAGCGCCTCGAATCCGGCCCCGTCCATATATCGCAGGTCGGTGATGTCGATGATTATTCCGGTATAACCGGCGTCGATGAGGGCGCCGACCGCGCCGTGAATGAACGGCGCCGTGAAGGCATCGCACTCGCCATCCAATGTTACGAGCGGAAAACCATCGATGCTGCCGAGGTTTATCTGTATGTGAGCGCGCTTTTCTGGTTGGTTCATTCAATCAATTCTCCCTAATTGACAGTATAGCTGGTAAAATAGACTTTGGTAAGCAAGCCTGTCGCTGAAAGGCTTTTTAGTCGGCCGGTTAAATTTCCGTGCCGGCGGCAAACCGAAATGTGGGGGAGATGTGGATATAGCAACCTATCTTCAGGCGAGAGAGTTTCTGCAAGGGCTCGACCTCTACCTGTTAATACTTCTCGTCACCTTAGCGACGGTGCTGGCGGCCTTGAGCGTGGCCGGGAGCGCGCATGCCGGCCGCGTGTTGATCGCGACCGTTGCCTCGCTGCTTCTCGGTTTCGCGGTGCTGGTGTGGTTTCACTATCAAATATATACGAGCGTGCAAATTATCAATCCATCGAACGCGCTCGTTGTCGGCAAATTGACGGCCCCGCTCTGGATCGAGAGCGAGAAGCTCTATTTCTGGGCGATATTCTTGGGGCTATTTACCTATTTCGTCTATCGACGCGCCGAGAACAAGACCTTTAGCTGTTGGCTAAATGTCGTCTTTGCCGGGTTCGTCTACTTAACAATGCTCACGTCGAACCCTTTTACCGAGCCGCTGCCCGGTCTCCATGGGGAAATCATGAATTATCAGATGGCGATGAATAGCGGGGACCCCGCCACACAGATGCGGTTCTTCCAGATGTTTTACGGCAAAGTCGTCTATTTCTATAACTCGACCTATATGTGGATACATCCGCCGCTCTTGTTTATATCGTATGCCGCGCTGATTGTCTCGTTTCTCGCGTCGGTCTTCATGCTGATAAAGAGGGGAGAGACGGCTTTCGATAACATCGCGTATCGTTATGCACGGCTCGGTTATACCCTGTTGACCTTCGGTATGCTCGTGAGCTACCCGTGGGCGCTGAAGGCTTGGCCCAACGAGCCGTGGTGGTGGTCTCCGAAGGTAAATATGTCCATTCTGATGTGGATGCTATATACGGCTTATCTCCACTCGCGCCTTCATTTGCAGAGGCGTGGGATGTGGGCGGTCACCGCGTCCCTGGGGGTTCTCTGCTTCGTGGCCTTAGTCCTGACTTATATTACGACATATCTGATTCCGGGTGTTCATTCGTATGGTTAAGAGTCGATAGGGAGGTGCCGACGGCATGTTGAAGGTGACAAAACCGGGCGTATACGACTATGTGTTGGCGCTTGCGACGGTCGCAATCCTCACCGCGCTCTCCGCGGTCTTTATCTACGGGACCCTGGAGAGTTGGAATAATAGCATAAACAACCCGAATTGGACGAGAGGCCCGCTTTACGCCGATTATCTCGGCCGGATGAACGCGTATGCTTATCCGTTTGTCGTCGCGCTCGTGCTCGCTTTGTGTATGTGCATACCGAAGAGGTTTATCCCGCGAACATATCTGCTCCAGTCGAGCTTCGTTATCCTGGCCTTGAGCGCGATGGTCGGGATATTGTGGGGTTTCGCTTGGGGGCTGGGTTTTTTATTGCTGATATCGGCCCTGCTCCAGCTGGTGGTGGTCGTGCTGACAGGCGCGCGCACAGGCACGCTCGTATTCGAACGGGAGGGCGCGCTCGTTCAGATCGGCTCGGCCCTGCTCCATCTCGGTTTCGTAGTATTCGTTTTCGACCTGGTGCTCGTCGCCGATATCCGGCGCCATCTCGGTATCTTCTGGTTTTCGACCGCGCTCATTACTGTTGGGACTCTGATGTCGTTTTACCCGAGAGAGATAGCCTCATTGGTTCGCCGCTCGAAGCAGGGCTAGGATACTCTCTTTACTTGATGCTCATTTCTTGAGAAAATCAGGATAAGGATTTACTGTAAGGAGTGATTTGATGGCTAAACGGAAAGTAAAGGGAAGACCGTCCGCAAAACCTCAACCACAAGCTAATGTTAAGACCGGTCCGAACACGAATCAGGTGGCCGCGATAGCGGTTATCGTTATGTCGCTGGCGGTATTGGTGTATTACGCGCTCCAACCGGGTAACACGAATCAGGCGGCGAACAATGCCGAAGTGGCTCCTGTCAATTCGAATCAGCCGCTATCGCCGCCGATGACGGGCGTGGAGGTAAAGACGGTCGGCACAATCGACGCGTCGAAGGCAAAAGTGGCCACGTTTAAACTGGTCGAGTTGGCGGGTACCGATTGTTTGGAGACCATCGCGGCCCAGTTTGGGACTACCGGCGGCATCGGCCAAGTAAGGGCCGATTACGATAACCAGCTATGTGAAGTACAATATGACGGGAGCAAGGTGAGCGAGGACAAAATTATCGAAGCTCTCAGCAAGGCGAACCATCAGGGACAAGTGACCAGCCAAAAGATAACATCTACCGAGCCGGCGAAGGCTAGCGCTGAAGATACGCAGAAGTAGGCACTCGATAGGCTTTAATAAAACACAAAAGACAGCGGCTCACACGAGTCGCTGTCTTTTTAACGGCATGATTCCGCGGCCAAATCATGCCGTGCTCCCAAGTATGTCTTCGGCTAGTTCGCGACCTCTATTACCTCCACCTCGAAGCGCAACTCTTTACCTGCCAGCTCGTGGTTGAAATCGATGCTGACGAACTCATCGTTTATCTCGACGATAGTGCCGACGAGCATTTCACCTTCCGGGTCCTTGCCGGGAACCTTGTCGCCGACGTGTACGTCCGCTTCTTTGGGGATTTCTTTGCGCGGCACGCGGATTATTCTTTCCTCCGTGTGCATCCCATAGGCGTCTTCGGGAGTGACGGTTATCGATCTCTTGTCACCCCGCTTTAGGCCGTCCATCTCCTTTTCGAGGCCGACTATAAGGCTGCCTTCGCCTTGCGTGTAGGTCATGGGCTTGCCGTCGAGGGTCTCATCCATCAGGGTCTCATCGTGGAAAAGCTTGTATGCGAATGTCACCGTCGACCCTTTTTTGATAAGCATAATCGAATCCTTTCTCGTAAAAATCAGGCTCAACTTAAAAACCGGGTTCTCGCCCCGATTAGTCTGATTGCTTATATTGTCTGGTTCTATATCCTATCGCTAAAGTGCTGTTATGTCAATTTTCGGACGTGCTTGGCCCGAGGCGCGGGCAAAATAAAAAGGGCTCGTGTCGAGCCCTTTGACAACGCTTGGTTAGCCGAAAATCCAGCCGCCGTACTCTTCGAAATAATAGGCGGGGTCGGTAAGGTATTTTTTGGAGTTGGCGAGGAGGTCGTAGTGTTGCTGCTCTTCGGCGACCATGAAGCGGAAGAAAGTCTCCACGCGCTCATCTTCGGCTTCCTCCAGCGCCTTCTCATAGAGTTCGTAGCTACGCGTCTCCATCGTGAGCGCGATATCGTATATGTCGATATCGTCGGCCAACGGTTCGACACCTTTTTCGGTGCTTTTCATCCGCTCCGCGACGAGTCCTTGAATGCGGTCGGTGAGGTCTAGGCGGCACTCGGTCGCGATGTCGAAGTCTCCGTTCCCCAAGAGGTGGTCGTTGAACGCCGTGATTTTCCGTACGTGCTCGACCTCTTCGTCCGCGAGAAAAATAAGGACTTTCTTCGCAAAAGGATCGGTTACCTTGTCGATAAGTTGACGGTAAAACAACTCACCGTTGTGCTCGAATTCGAAAGCTACGCGCAGCGCGTCACAGTACGCTCGTTCCACTAACATCATTCCTTTCTTAAGACCCCTATGAAATCGACCTAAAGATTAAGTTCGACGAAGATCATTAGATATTATACCAAGCGCTCGGCTAATTTGCCCCCCGTGCCGAGCAGGGCCAACCGGATAGGGCAGGCGAGTGCAACGATACAGGGCGCGCGCGAGATAGCGCCGACGAAACCGGCATGCCGATAGCCTAAACGTACGGGTAGAGCTTTCTCTTGTAGTCCCGCAGCTGGTTAAATATCTTGAAGTGCTTCGTTTCATCCATGATTAAGTATGAGAGAAGGTGGCGGACGACGAAGTGCCGGCTCTCCTCGTACTCGGCTTCCCCAAGGGTTATCGAGTCTTTTTCGATTTGGATGTGCGCATCCAGCAGCTCCGAGATATCTCCGAGTTCCTCCGGAGTCAGCGTAATGGTTCCGTCGAGCGCTTCCTTGATGAAGTTGAGAATCTCGATGTGTTTCCGGGAGTCGGTCTTTACGAGTCCGGCCATCAACTTCACCATGGCGTTATCGCTCGCGTCGATGATCTTTTCACAGCTCGCTATCGTATCGTCTTCGAGCCTAAGCCACTTCTCGATGCCTTCTTCGAAATATTCTTTGCGTTCCACTGCGGCCATGATTATTCCTCCTTAAGTCTTGCCCCTTACAACCTGAACGGGCGCATAGGTGCGATTTACCTTCGTCTTTACCCGGAAAGCGTGGTTCTCACACCTTCGGCGCGATGTCGCGGCATCAAATGTTTGGCGGTCATGGCCTACGGTTTTTGCTACAATTGTCTTCAGTGGCGTCGCTTTAACAATGGAGGATATGAATGATACCAAAGGTAGACCCCGGTCTTTGTATCGGATGCGGAAACTGCGAACTGCTTTGCCCGCGCGTATTTACCGTCCATAACGACGGGATATCGCACGTCATCAAAGGCGCCGACTGCGAGGAGGAGGGCTGCTGTGAAGAGGCGGCGGAGGAGTGCCCCACGGGCGCGATCAAACTAATCGATAAGCGGGCCTCAAAATAACCAAGTGCCAAGCTCATGATCGCTAAGACAGATAGATAGATTGATAGACAGACGAGGCGGTGATAAGTGAAGAGAACCCAAATAGCAGAGCGCGCCGGAGAAATCATCGGGAGATTGAAAGAAGAATACAAGAATGCGGGCATAGTCCTGAATTATTCTAACGACTTTGAGCTGTTGGTGGCGGTCATTCTCTCGGCCCAATGTACCGACAAGAAGGTAAACGAAGTCACCGCGGAACTCTTCAAGAAATATAGGGATGTCGGCGATTATGCGCGGGCCGGCCTCGAGGAGTTGGAGCGGGATGTTAGGCCGACCGGTTTTTTCAGAAACAAGGCTAAGAGCATAAAGGGCGCCGCGGTGGTGGTGCTCGATAGATTCGGCGGGAAAATCCCATCGACGATGGATGAGATTTTAGAGCTGCCCGGCGTGGCGCGCAAGACCGCCAACATAGTCCTCGGGAACGCTCATGGCGTGGTCGTCGGAATCGCGGTCGACACCCACGTGAAGCGCCTGTCCCGGCGCCTCGGACTCACCGAGAATGATAACCCCGACAAGATAGAGCGTGACCTGATGGAGGTTGTCCCAAACGGCGATTGGTTTGGATTTACCTATCTGATGATAGAGCATGGCCGGGCAGTTTGCGATGCGAAAAAGCCTCGTTGCGACAGATGCTTGCTGAATGATGTCTGTCCCTCGGCATTCAAAGTGCGGACGATGGCGACCCGATAACGCCGGTGCGTCAATAAAGCGGGTGTCGGCGGGATTCGCCCGGCCGATCTTGCGCTTGCTTATACTATAGCCAGGCATACTAGACGTTTTATCGGCAACAACGTATAATATCTTCTAATCTGAGCCATTCAGTATGATAAAAACCGATTTAAGATCTCGACCTGTATTTAATATATGGTTTGCTCCTTGATACTTCTAAATCTCAAAGTAACACCGCTCGTTTAAGTTAGTTATTTAATAAATTTAGTAATAGAGAGTGAACAAGAAGACCAATAAGGCTAATCGCGGGAGGGGATAATTGGACATACTTGAACTCATACAAACAAGAAGAAGTGTGCGCAAATATACGGGTGAACCTGTCAGCGATAAGGATATCGACACGCTTCTGGAAGCGGGCAGGTGGGCCCCCTCGGGTCTCAACAACCAGCCGTGGCGTTTCGCGGTTATACGCGGCATGGAGACGAAAAAACGGCTCGCGGCCGCGACAAAATATTCGACTATAATTCTTAGCGCGGACACCCTGATAGCGGTATTCCTCGACCGTCTCGTCATATACGATAAGATAAAAGACGCCCAGGCGGTGGGTGCTTGCATCCAAAACATGCTTCTGCAGGCCCATGGGCTGGGTCTCGGCGCGTGCTGGCTTGGCCAAATACTCGCCAAGGCCGAGATGGTAAGGCAGGGTCTCGACGCCCCCGAAAGCTACGAGCTGATGGCGGTGGTCGCCGTAGGCCATCCCGAGCCGGCCAAGCTTATCGGGAAGCGTGAAGAACTCGACAAGCTGGTGTTCATGCGCGAGAAAATCCAATAACTTTTGAAGCAAAGAGCAACAACCTTTGACCTACGTGTTGTTAGCGCTCTAACCGGTCAATTCTCTCGATCGTGTTCGAGCCGATCACATAGAAAGAGCCGTCGGGTGCTTGGGCGACACCGATGACCTGTTCATCGAAGTTCACGACCGCGTTATCGGCGACGACCGTATCGAAATCGGGACCGGCGAATTCGATAGCGCGCACCTCGCGCGTGTTGTAGGCGCCAAAAACGAAGGTGTCGCGCATTTCGGGGAAGCGATCTCCGGTGTAGAAGATAGCTTGCGTCGGCGCGATAGATTTACTATAGACCGCAACCGGGTCTACGAATCGCGCGTCACGAGCCTCTCCGGTCACCTCGGGCCAGCCATAGTTCTTGCCCGCTTCGATTTTGTTTATCTCATCGTTGTCCGCGGGGCCGTTCTCCGTTACGAAGAGCGTATTTGTGACCGGCTCGATCGCCATCCCGAAGATGTTTCGATGCCCATACGAGTAGACCGGCGACCCGGGGAAGGGGTTGTCGGATGGGATTTCACCATCCGCGTTCACCCGCAAGACTTTGCCGCCGGTCGATTCTATATCCTGAGCGAGGCCGGCATCCCCGGCATCCCCGGTCGAGATAAAGAGCCTTTCGTTCGGCCCGAAGACGAGGATGCCGCCATTGTGAATTCTGCCGCCCGGGATGTCGTCCATTATGGTTTCGGGTCCGGGCTGAGCGTCTCCGTCGGCTTTAAACCTTACGACCCTATTGAAGAGCGCGCCGTCTTTATCGTACGTGTGGTAAACGTAAACATAAGGAAGAGCTTGATAGTTGGAGGATATGGCGATTCCCAGGAGTCCCGTCTCGTGGTACCCGAGTATCCGCGGGACTTTTATTACGGCGAAGGGCTCATCCTGGAGTTCGCCATCTTTGAAGACGCGGATGCGACCGACTCTCTCGGTTATGAAAATGCGGCCGTCCGGCGTGAACGCCATCGAAGTCGGGGAGTCGAGGCCTTTTATCTCGGCCGGGTAAGCGGATTTCGGTGCGGCGTCACCGTTGGCGCTGTCGCCCGGCGCGGTGGTCGTGGTCGTTTTCGTCGTCTGTTGGGCACATCCGGCTAGCAGTAGGACGACCATCGAGACGATGTAAACAGCGTAGTGACGAGTCGGCGACCTTGTTGTTTTCATGCTCGAATTCTACCCCGTCAGCGACCTGTTTAAACAAGCATCTTCCCCGCGGAGGCGATTACGGGTCCGCATAGGCGGTTGTAGGCTCGCATAGGCGATTACGGGTTTAGCTACTACTTTTATTCGAGCGACTAATTGTACCTTAACCGCTTCATGGGGTCGCGCAAGTTCGCGCGATTCTCGCGCCTCCTATTTGCTGCTATAATTACTGACAGCGAAGGACTTGCCCGCAAACGCAAGACCCGCCGGCGGGTTTTTGAGAAAGGGAAGAGATGTCGATGGAAGAGAAAATATCGCGCATCGGGGTCATGGGCGGTACTTTTAACCCGATTCACTACGGACACCTGGTCACGGCGGAAGAGGCTCTATCGCAGTTCAAACTCGACAAGGTGATGTTCATGCCGGCGGGCGTCCCGCCGCACAAGAGCGACCGGGAAATCCTCTTGCCGGAGGAGCGATATCTTCTCACCGTCATAGCCACGGCATCCAACCCCGATTTCGTCGTCTCGCGCCTTGAAATCGAGCGGAAGGGGCCGTCTTATACGATAGACACACTCGCCCAGCTGCAGCAGATATTCGGTCCCGACACGACGGTGTTCTTCATCACCGGCGCGGATGCCGTCTGGGAGATTCTTACCTGGAAAAACGCCGAAGAACTCGTCGAGTTAACCGAATTTATCGCCGCGACGCGACCAGGGTACAGCCTCGAGAAGTTCAAGAAACTCCATGTTCTACCCGAAGGTGAGGGGAGAGAGCCCGGTCGGCCAAGGGTGTCGATTATGGAGATACCCGCGCTCGCCATCTCATCTACCGACATTCGCCGGCGGGTGAGGGAAGACCAGCCCATCAGATATCTCGTTCCCGAAGGCGTAGCGAGCTATATTAAGAAGTCCGCGTTTTGGAAGGACTGAAAAGGTCGAGCATGGACGATGTCGGATTCATAAAAGAAAAGCTAAAAACACGGTTGACGCCGCGACATTTCGAGCATAGTCTCGGCACGGCGCGGACGGCCGCTGATATGGCCCACGCCTATGGCTTGGATGAGGAGAAAGCATACCTCGCGGGCTTGCTCCATGATTACGCTAAATCGATGAGCGGCGCCGAACAGCTGGCGGCGGCGGCCAAATTCGGCATCGAGGCCAATCCGGTCGAGAGAGAGGCGCCGTATCTCTTGCACTCTGAACTCGGTGCTTGTATGGTCAAAGAAGAACTCGGAATAGTCGACCGGGAGATACTCGATGCTATCGCGTATCATACAATAGGGTCTTGTTCGATGACCGACTTTGATAAGATAATCTATATAGCGGATATGATAGAGCCGGGCCGGGCGTATCCCGGGCTGGATAGGCTCCGTCACATGGCGCTGGAAGGGCTGGATGAGGTATTTCGCGAGGCGTACGCGCATTCGCTGGCACACCTTATTAGGGCGAGAAAATTGATACACCCGATAACGGTCGAAGTATGGAATAGGTTAGTTGCGCAAGAACATGGACGACTTCTTTGAAGCACAGGAAACCGATAGAGCTACCTCGCGTGCCGACCGCCTCAAGAAGGAAAAAGGCAGGCGCCGTCGGAGAAACCTCTTTTTATTCTTTTTAGCGGTAGTGTCGTTGGCGGTTGCCGTCTTTATCGCTTGGGGTATTTACAGCGGTATGTTTGCGCGTTCGGCGACGCAGGTGAAGGAACCGGGCAAGAATGCCGCTCAAAGCGCGGTCGAGCCTAAGGCCGAGGTGGCGTCCGAGAGCGCCCAGGCCTCGACCGACGATGAGCCGCGGCAGCCAGCGACGCGAAAGCTGATGAATCTGTTGGTCATCGGCGTGGAGGAGACTGCCGGCCGCAAGAGCGCGAAAGGATTGCTCTTAGCCAAGGTAGATTTTCAAAACGGCTCGATTAAAGCGATCAGCATCCCCGACAAAGTCTATCTCAATATTCCGGGGCTCGGGCTCGACCAGATTAGCCAATCGTACAATGTCGGCCTGAACTCGACCCGCAAAGCCGTTGAGGACCTGCTGCAGGTGCCGATTGAAAACCATGTCGTGCTCCACTACGGCGATTTCGAATATCTTATCAATGAGAAGCGCTTCAACGTAGTCTTCGACAAATCCGTGGAGACCGGTTTCTTCGAAAACGAGGTTCGGGCTTACAGCCGTGAAGTAGGCAAGATAAATTCGGCCAATACCGATATCATCCCGTTGCCGGTAAAGTTTGTCAGCATCAACGGGGAGCCGTATTATGAGCCCAACAACGACGAGGTAAACCGGCTGGTTTTCGCGCTGTGGGGCATAAATAGGGTAGTCAAATCGGATACGGTCCGCGTGATAGTCTTGAATGGTTCCGGGACGCCGGGGATAGGGCGCGAGATTTCGCAGCGGCTGACCTCGAACGGATTCATGGTCACCGATGTCAAGAACGCCAGCAATTTCAGCTATACTAAGACCCAGATAGTCGTATATAAAGAGGAGTATAAAGAGAGAGCCAAGACCATCCAGCAGATACTCGGCGTCGGCACGGTGGCGACGCACCTTATCTCGCAGGATGTGGCGGAAATCGCGATAATAGTGGGTAAGGATTTCAAGAGCACCAACTAACTAGGAGGCCATAAACTGGAAGCGCAAGAAATAGTAGAGATAGCCGCGCAGGCGGCGGCGGAAAAACTAGCGACCGACATATCCATCATCGACGTCAGCGGCATCTTCGTCATCACCGATTATTTCATGATTTGTAGCGGCCAAACCGGCCGCCAGGTGCAGACTATCGCCGAGAACATCGAGGACAAGCTGCGCGAGCTGAAGGTGCGCAAAATCGGCCTGGAGGGCGACAAAGAAAAGAGCTGGATACTGCTCGATTTCGGCGCGGTCATCGTCCATGTATTCACGCAAGAGCAGCGCAATTTCTATCAGCTCGAGAAGTTGTGGTCGGACGCTCCGCGGCGCACCTGGGAGACGGGCTAGGCAGGGCGCGGGGGGCGTTGACTGTCCCCATCGCCCCGTTTGCCTATCGGCTGCGGAACTCCAGTCAAATGTTCCCGCTATATACGGTTGCCGGTTTCGGGGTCGAAGATATGAATAGCGTTTTGTTTTAAGCTTACCCGGATGGCGTCGCCAACCCTAAACGATAAATTTCCTACATGTTTTGCGGTCAAAACACCAACCTGGGTTTGTACGTGTACGAAGACCTCCGTTCCGAGCACTTCAACTAGTTCGATGGTCCCTTTCAGAGAGGGCTCGTCTTTTGTTTCAATTAGCCCGGCGCTTATGTCTCCCGGCCGTATACCAATAACAACTTTGTCACCTACATGAAAGCCGTTTCTTATCAATGCCTCATGCGCACGGTCATCGATCCCTACCTGTGCTTCTCCTAAACTAAAGAAAGTTTTTTCTTTCTGATAAAAAGTTGCCGAGACAAGATTCATTGGCGGGGTGCCGATAAAACCAGCCACAAAAAGATTGACGGGATTTCTATAGATTTCATCAGGCGATCCGATTTGCCGTACTTGACCGTTGTTTATTACGGCAATTCGGTTTCCAAGCATGGTTGCTTCGGTCTGATCATGCGTAACATACAAAAATGTCGTTCCGAGTTCCCGGTGAAGCCTGAGCAGTTCGGCGCGCATTTGTACGCGTAGTTTTGCGTCAAGGCTACTTAGCGGCTCGTCCATAAGAAATACACTTGGGTTTCTAACAATGGCTCTTCCAACAGCGACCCGCTGTTTCTCGCCCCCGGAAAGCTCCTTCGGTTTTCGCTTAAGCAAGTGCTCGATGCCGAGCATGCCGGCAATTCCGTTAACCCGCTTCTCTCTTTCGTCGGTTGGGATGCCGCGCATCTTAAGACCGAAAGATAGATTTTCACCGACGTCCATGTGGGGGTAGAGTGCGTATGACTGAAAAACCATCGCTATATTTCTATCTTTCGGCTCAATATCAGTAACGTCGGCATCATCGATGTAGACTCTTCCGTGAGTGGGCCGCTCAAGGCCTGCGGCAAGCCTAAGGATCGTTGTCTTTCCGCAGCCGGAAGGGCCAAGAAGAACAAGAAACTCCCCATCCGCCGCATCAAAATCTACATCCTTGACCGCGGTAATGCGGCCGTATAGTTTTGTTACCCGATCGAATCTTACGCCACCCAATTCAAGCCCTCTTCTACTATTCTTTCAGGCTGCCGCCCATTAATCCCGCCAGGAAATATTTTTGCAACGAAAGGAAGAGCACCAGCACCGGCAGTACGCCAATAATCGCGGTTGCTGTTATGTAGCCCCATTCAAACCCACCATGGAAAGTAACAAAAGAATAAATTCCAAGCGGAAGTGTTTTCTTAGTTTCGCTCGATAAAAGAATAGAGGCGATTATAAATTCATTCCAGGCTATGGCAAAACTATAGAGTGAAACAGTGACAAGGGCCGGCGCGGCGAGAGGAATAGATATTCTAAAAAATGATTGCCATCTACTACAACCATCGACCATGGCCGCGTCTTCCAGCTCAGTCGGAATCTTCTCGAAGTATCCCCGCATAAACCAGACGGAAAAAGGCGTAGCGGCGGATGCGTAAATCAGGGCAAGAAAGGGAAGTGAGTCAAGCAGTCTAAGTTGGTATGCGATTATGTACAAGGCGATAACATTTCCGATTCCCGATACCATATGAATAGCTAGTATGGCAAGAGATAAGGCGTTTTTGCCTTTAAGACGGCTACGCGCAAGGCTGTACCCGGCAAGGCTTGAGGCGATAATTGTTATCAGTATGGCCGCAATCGCGACAAAGATGCTATTTATAAGTTGCTTTGGTATAGCTGTTTGCGTCAGGACGTAAATATAATTTACCAAGGTTGGATTCTCGCTAAGTAATGACGGGGGATAATCAAAGATTTCCGCCGGATCTTTTATAGAGGTCAAAAAGGTCCAGGCGACGGGGAAAAGCATTATAGTAATTATAGCCACCGACAATACCCAGGTTATAAACTGTCTTATTTTTTCTGTTCTATGCCTGCGCACCTACATTAGCTCCTTCTACTTCGATATACGCAAAACCGCCAAGTATATTAGACAGAGCGCTAAATTTCCTAATAGTATTAGGCCGGATAAAGCCGCCCCGTATCCCAGCTCGCCGTTGAGGAACGATATTAGAATCGGCACTTTAATAAGAGGAATCGTAATATAGCGAAGGCTTGAAAGATAAGAAGCTCCGTCCACTCTTGCCGCTTCGTATAAATCCGGCGGTATCGATTGTATTGCGGCAAACTGTATAAAAAATGAAAAGGCGAGGTTTCTCCAGAGCGCAACCCATACTACCGAGGCAATTGCGAGCGTTGGATAAGCCAGCCAGGCCTGCGGCGGGATGTGGGCTACCTGTAACAGCGCGTTTAGCAGGCCTGTTTGGTGGTCGAGTATCCACAGCCAAATAGCCGCTACCACCACTTCTCCCATTATCCAGGGGACGAGAATAGAGCCGCGGGCGACAGTGGCGCTAACGGCCCTCTTGTTTAGGAGGAGCGCCAGGCCAATACCGGCGATGAGCCTGAGAACGATAGCCGCCGCCATATAGATTAGCGTTAGAACAAATGATTGCCTAAAGAATGAATCGCCGATAGCCCTTAGATAGTTTGACAAGCCAACGAATTCAAAATTGTTTGACCTGAGAGTCGCGTTTGTAAGGCTCATAAAAAATGTGTAAAGCGTGGGATAGAGTGAGATTGCCGTCTCTAATAAGATAACAGGTAGCAGCATCCAGATGTAGATGCCGCTACCCTTGAAATTTGTCGTCAGCCTACCACTGCCAAAGCCCCCCGGCCCTTGCTCTCTTTTCAACTCTATCCTCGGCGTCCCTTAGTGCTTGTTTGGGCGTTTTCTTATTCATTAGAACTTCGATTAGCGCGATTGTATATTCGTCCTGAACCGTCATATAGATCGGGTCGCCGGGCTTATGCTTGGCGCTCATAAGTTGCGCCTGAAATACCTTCATCCAGCGTGTTTTGAAAAATGCGTCATTCTGATAAATTGATTTCCTTACCGGTAGATTTCCCTGTTCCTTAGTCATGTCGGATTGTACTTTGGTAGAAAACATATAGCTAATATATTTCCAGGCCGCTTCCTGCTTTTTCTTATCCTTGGTAAGAATTACCATGGGCCAGCCGCCGTGTATCGTGGTTGGGCGCATGCCCTTCTTTGGCACAGGATATAGCATGACGCCGATCTTGCCCTTCAGATTGCCCATCTTTTCGAGGTTGCTCGGCTGCCAGCTTCCCATTAAGGCCATGGCAAATCGTCCGGCGGCGACGCCTCTCGCGACGTCATCAAAGCCGTATGAGGTTATCTCCGGAGGTGTGACCTTATGTTTATACACAAGATCATGATAGAATTGAAATGATTTTACCGCGGCGGGGCTATTAAAGGCCGGTTTTCCGTTTTTATCCAATATTTTGCCGCCCTGCATCCAGAAGAAGGGGAGTTGCGTATAGGTCGTCGGCCCTTCGCGCTTTGCGTTTATGCCAAGACCCCAGACGCCGGGCTTTGTAAGTTTTTTCGCCGCCGCTATAAATTGAGCCTGTGTCCAGGCTTCTCCCGGAGCCGGGGGCTTTATGCCGGCCTTCTTTAACAGATCCTTTCGGTAGACGACAACCGCGCAATCGGTCCCGGAGAAGAGGCCGTAAAGTTTTCCGCCATGGGACGCGGAGCGAATGAACGGAGGCAGAATGTCGGCCTTTAATCGCTGGTCCGCAAAAGAATCAAGCGGCACCAGCCAGCCGTTCATGGCAAAGTCCGGCAGCCACCACAGGTTGACGAATCCGACGTCAGGTGCGTTTCCTGCTTTGATAGCCGCCAGGAACTTGGTTTTACCCGCAACGGGGTCTTCAAAAGATTCTCTTACTATTTCAATATTTGGATGTTGTTTTTGAAAACGCAACTCGGCTTCTTTAACGCTTTTTTGCGTATCGACGCTCTTTGGCGCCCATACTTTTAGGACTACTTTATCTTCGCGGGCATTCGCAACCCCGGCCGTCGCCGGAATTATCACAATAGTCGCGATAAGCGCGGCCACCAAAATCAAAGAAACAAATTTGCGTCCTTTAAACTTTGAATCAATCATCAGCCCTGCTCCTTTCAGCTTCTTATCGGTCATCTTGCAGCACCAGTCTTGCCACTGCGACGGCTGCTTCCGCTCGAGAAGTCGACTTTGCGGCATTGAAAGTGTTGTCCTGAGAGCCTTTGATTATTCCATGTTTTGCGGCAATAACAATATAACCGCGTGCCCACTTCGGAATACTTGAATCGTCCTTAAAGGCTGTTTTTGTGTTCATACTTTGTTCCGCCTCATCGAGCAAACCGGCCGCCCTCACTAAAATGGCTGCTAATTCCGCTCTCGATACCGCTTTTTCCGGGCGAAACTCTTTTTTAGAGCCAACCCGGTATCCATGTATAAAGCCGAGCTTGTTTGCCGCTTCCACATGGGGCCAAGACCCATGAGTCGCCGGAATGTCCGAAAAGGCTTTCTCATGGGTAACACTTGTGGTTTCATCGAGCGCTATAAGCAAAATCTTGGCGAGCTGTGATCTGTTGATCGGAAGATTTGGCTGGAATATCCTGGTGTTTGGCGCTGTCGTGTGCCCCGAAATTGCGCCCCACTCGGCAAGCGCTTCTATTTCTTTGAAGGCCCAGTAGCCCGTCGGAATATCGCGAAAGCGCGGAATACTGAAAGTTTTAGTAATTGTACCCCCTGAGCTGTGCGCATATGCTACTTTGCCGGTGGCTGTTTTACCTATCGACCAGCTTTTAGGGACTAGGAACGCGTAGGCGCCATTTGCTTCCGTTTTTATCTTTTCTTGGTACTTAACGATATCTTCTTCTTCAATAGTTACAATAAGTTGCGCCTGGGGCGGGCCAAAACCTGTGATTTTTAGTGCGGGATAAATATTTTTGTCCCGTAGGCCACCATGACCTAGGGCCGCATAATCCGCCTTGGCGGTAAGACGAGGAATATTCATGGAAATGATTTGCTTGCCGCCAGTGCGAATGCTTAGGGTGTCGTTCTCTTCAAGCCCAACCAGCTCAAGGTAGAAAGTAGTGTCGGTATCAACCTCAAAATCATAGGTTTCCTTCGTAGCTTGTGTTCCGGAAAATTGCTCGACTGTGCCGGTGGTCGAAAGCTCAAAGCCAACCCCATCGATGGTAAGCGCGTCTAAATCGACGCTTATCGATGGTTTTGGGGTGGATGCCATACCGGATGACGCCGCCAACACTAAAACGGCTACTAAAAGCAAGGCGACAAAAAAGATAGATTTTTTCATGCAAAGCTCCTTTCTTAGAAGTAAGCTGCGCGAAGCAGTAACAATAGAAGATTATGCAAACTATTACTGATTATAATACAAGAGCCGGCGGGATGTCAAGGGCCGGCCGGCTAATACTTTAGTATGCTCAATGAAGCGTAGCGGAATGGTTTGAGCATCTCGAACAGTAACAAATCTCGGTTGACATTAAATAGACGAAAATTTGAGATGCGCAAGGATGCGCGGGCTAGGCATAACGGCGCGAACTCGCTATAATAATTGAGTGCGCGTAGACGAATGGGGCCATAGCTCAGCGGGAGAGCACTTGGCTGGCAGCCAAGGGGTCGAGGGTTCAAATCCCTCTGGCTCCACAGAAAAGCCACCCTTTGCGGGTGGCTTTTTTCGAATATGCAGATGGAGGATGAAGATGGCCGACCGGTACGACCACAAAATAATCGAAGCCAAATGGCGGAATAGATGGGCGGAGCGGGACATCTACCGCACCTATGAGGACAACTCAAAACCCAAGAAATACATCCTCGAGATGTTCCCTTATCCATCGGGCGCGCTCCATATGGGCCATGTTCGCAATTATTCGATAGGCGATGTCGTCGCCAGGTATAATAAGATGAACGGCTATAACGTGCTCCATCCGATAGGCTACGACGCCTTCGGCATGCCGGCCGAGAACGCGGCGATAGCGCGCGGCATCCACCCGAAGAAATGGACCTTCGGCAATATCGAAAGCATGCGGGTTCAGCTCAAGCAGATGGGTTTGAGCTACGATTGGAGCCGCGAGGTAAACACGGCCGGCCCCGACTACTACCGCTGGGGCCAGTGGCTCTTTCTCAAGTTCTACGAGCGCGGCCTGGCGTATCGCAAAAAAGCTACCGTTAACTGGTGCCCGGGCTGCGAGACTGTCCTCGCCAACGAGCAGGTGGAGGCTGGGGGGTGCTGGCGTTGCGGTACGGTTGCCGAGCAGCGCGAGTTGGAGCAATGGTTCTTTAAGATAACCGATTACGCTGAGCGTTTGCTATATGATTTGGACGACCTCGACGGATGGCCGGAACGCGTCAAGATAATGCAGCGCAACTGGATAGGCCGGAGCGAAGGCGCTTATGTCGACTTCGAGATAAAAGGCGGCGGCGAGAAGGTCTCTGTCTTTACTACCAGGCCGGATACTTTATATGGCTCGACTTTCTTCCTGCTGGCGCCCGAGCACCCGTTGGTCGATAGACTCGTCGCGGGCACTGAATATGAGGCCGGCGCGAAGGAGTTTCGCCATAAAGTCGCGTCCGAGACCGAAATCGACCGTACCTCGGCCGAGAAAGAGAAGAACGGTTTCTTTACGGGAGCCTATGCTATAAACCCGGTTAACGGGGAGGACATCCCGGTTTATCTCGCGGATTACGTGCTTATGGGTTACGGGACCGGCGCGGTCATGGCGGTGCCCGCGCACGACCAGCGCGACTTCGAGTTCGCTACGAAATACGACCTGCCAATCCGAGTTGTTATCCAGCCGGAAGGTGAGCAGCTGGCTTCCTCGACGATGGCGCAAGCCTACGAGGGAGAAGGGGTTATGGTCAACTCCGGGCCGTTCGACGGCATGCCGCAGGCCCAGGGGGTTACAGGGGTCACCGGGTACCTGAAGGAGCGGGGTCTCGGCGAGGCGGCGGTCAACTACCGCCTGCGTGACTGGCTCATATCGCGCCAGCGCTACTGGGGCAACCCGATACCGATGGTCTACTGCGATAACTGCGGCGTCGTGCCCGCAAAAGTAGAAGACCTGCCGATTAAGCTACCGGACGACGTGGAGATAACCGGTTCGGGCGGTTCCCCGCTCGCGCGCCACGAGTCATTTATTCACACAGCTTGCCCGGCATGCGGCGGCGCGGCGCGGCGCGAAACCGACACCATGGACACCTTTATCGATTCATCCTGGTACTTCTTGCGCTACTGCAGCCCTCACGATGAGACGCTGCCGTTTACGAAAGATGCGGTAGACTACTGGATGCCGGTCGACCAGTATATCGGAGGCATCGAGCACGCTGTTTTACACTTGCTCTACTCGCGCTTCTTCACCAAGGTTCTGAGCGATATGGGGCTTGTCGGCGTCATCGAGCCCTTTACCAACCTGCTTACGCAGGGGATGGTCATAAAAGACGGCGCTAAGATGTCGAAATCGAAGGGGAATGTCGTAGACCCCGGCAAAATCATCAGCCGCTACGGCGCGGACACCGCGCGCCTCTTTATTCTCTTCGCCTCACCCCCGGAAAAAGAGCTGGAGTGGAGCGACCGGGGCGTAGAGGGCTCGTACCGCTTCTTGAACCGGGTGTGGCGACTGGTCGAGGATAGTAAAGCGCTGGTTGTAGAGGCAGGAGCCGGCAATGAAGCAACTTTCAATTTTTCAAGACAGGCACACGATGCACCTGCGGCGGGTGCCGGCTCTGCTGATGGCTTAGGTCAGCACGATCGCGAAGTACGCTTCATGGTCCACCGCACCATAAAACGCGTGACCGAAGACATCGGGCGGTTCAGCTTCAATACCGCGATAAGCGCGGTCATGGAGCTGGTAAACACGCTGTATAAATATAACGAGTCCGCTCAGCGTAACCCCGCGGTTATGCGCGAAGCTATCGATAGTCTGGTGCTGCTGCTCGCGCCGTTCGCGCCGCATCTCATTGAGGAGTTGTGGGAGGGGTTGGGCAATGCCGACAGCGTCCACCTGCAGGCCTGGCCGGCGTTCGACCCCGAGTTCGCCAAAGCCGAAGAGGTGACTCTTGTCGTGCAAATAAACGGCAAGGTGAGAGACAAAATCACCGTCGCCGCCGACATCGCCGAAGGCGAGATGAAGGAGATAGCGCTCGCCTCGGACAAGGTCAATACCTACGTCGGGGACGCGGATATTAAAAACATCTTCATCGTGCCGGGCAAGCTCGTCAATATTGTGATCGAGCAGTCGTAAGCAAAAATTCTTAATCTCTCAGCAGGGAACCGCCTCCACTCCATCGAATAACGCTTTTATGCAAAAGCACAACGGTACGACAGACAACCCCAGGGACAAGCGTAAAGCGGAAGAAATCGTCGTAGACATATGCGATAAGCTCCAGAGCCGCGGGTTTTCGATTGACAACCGCCAGTTGGCCGCGATTATAGTATTGCTCATAGTGACGGTCGTCGGCAGCGCGTTGTTCTATATAAACTCCAGGCCGAAGCCGGTAGTCGTAGTCAAAGCGGATGAACGAACGACGTCCCGAGAGCAACGAGAGGAGCCGAAGACGACGTCCGCGAAAGAACCGGTCCAACTCCACATCCATGTCGCGGGCGCGGTCGCCAAACCCGGTGTTTACGTGCTCAAAGATGGGAGTCGCATCGTGGATGCCATTGGGGTCGCGGGAGGCGGTGCGCCCGATGCCGATGAAGACGCACTCAACCTCGCCGCCGAGCTTATCGATGGACAACGGGTCTACGTGCCGAAAAAAGGAGAAGTACCGCGGCCTGTAGCCGGGGTGAGCGCCGGCTCTGATTCCGGCGTCATCGGTGACCCGACATCCGCGGGCGGCAAAGTCAACATAAACCTGGCCACCGCCGAGCAGCTCGATTCCTTGCCGGGGGTGGGCGAGGTGACCGCCAAGAAAATCATCGACCACCGCACGAAAAATGGTCCTTTCAGGCGTGTCGAGGACATCATGCAAATCGACGGCATCGGTCAGAAGAAGTTCGATGCGCTCAAAGATGAGATATCGGTCGAGTCAACCACCCCGCACTAAAGGGCGGAGCTTGTGAAAGCAAGCTTAAGTTGACCAGGGAGAGTGAGATGTAAACCACATCAAACTCCGTTACCAACGGGTCGTTAAGACGCACCAGCGAATGCTTCCTCAGTTCGCTGCTCTGCAAGACCCGGATCATGCTGGCGAAAGGTAAAGCGCCGAAGGTTCGGGTCGCTGCTGACAAGCAGGAGCCGGTTGGTGACATTCCCGAGGGGAGACGCCTCGCAAGGGGCGCGTCACAGGGCCCGTAAGGGCTGAACAAAAGGAGTTTTCGATGGCAGTGTTTGTTTTGGATCGCAGAAAGAAGCCGCTGATGCCGTGCAGCGAGAAACGTGCTCGCCTGTT
>JAGXSZ010000032.1 GCA_018333515.1 Actinomycetota bacterium | reverse complement strand
TGTGTTTCATAATCTATGCCAAACAGCGTGAGAGTACCGTGTTGGAAGGACACATGATGGTAGATCATGTGCACATGCTAATTTCTATCCCACCGAAGTACTCGGTGTCCCAAGTGACAAGGTTTTATTAAAGGCAAGAGTGCGATTCATACGCCCTTGACTTTTGATGGGCGAACTCGCAATTTCACCGGCCAGAAGCTTTTGGGCACGCCGGCTTTTTGTATCAACAGTTGGCCGGGATGAAGAAGTGATCCGCAAGTATATTAAGAAGCAGGAAGCAGAAGAGAAAAGGTTGGATCAGCTTAAGCTGCTATAGTCGCCTTTAGGCGGCCCCAGCTTTTAAGACCGCTTTGAGCGGTTCACAATTCAAGCCCCCGGCTTTGCCGGGGGTATATGACTTAATATACGGCACGGCAAGGCGGGAAGACTTGAAGAGAAACGAATCTAAACCAAAACCAATCACCCCTAAGTGTCCTGGCTGGCTCCCTGCTGAGGCAAAAAAGGAAATGGAAAGAGCTGGCACCTGAGTTAGAGCGTTTAGGGTTGCTCACAATAATTGATGGATCGGCGCTCACTCTTCTTTGCTTTCACTACGGCTTAGCGGTTGATGCTGCAAAGACGCTCAAAGAGGAGGGCACTACAACGGTTGATGAGAGGGGGCTGACCCGCAAGCATCCGGCCTGCCAGATTCTAAGGGACAATAGCCAGGCATTCAAGCAGTACATGCAAGAATTTGGCTTGTCTCCATCAAGCAGGGCGCGGCTTGACGTGAAAGAGAAGAAAGAGCCGAGCGAGTTCTTAAAATTCTTTGGCGATCTATAGGAGGTAAGATGATACTTAAACATGCGCACGAGATAACGACAGAGGAACTTGGGGAACTGCCTAAAAAGTTGAACGAGCTGGTTGAGGAATATGCCGCTTCAAACCGGCCTTTAGCCTTCGTCCTCACCGATTTAATGGAGGCCATTTGCCAGGAACGCTTAAGCCGCGCCGTCCATGATGAAGCGCTGGCGCTTAAGCTATATCGCAACTGGCACGGGCACTAGAAAAGAGAGCGAAATTCTGCATCCTTGGCGATTGACGGCTTGAAGACCCACGCCCTACCTAAACGCACAAAAAACTGAAACTGGGCAACCGTTTTTTGACAGCCATAACAACCAAACTATAAAAGAGGTATTACTGTAATTATTGGCGAATTATCCTGAAGCAACTATTTATGAACTTGCTGATTTTTGCACAAGGGAACGCTATGTGTGTATAAGGATGGAGTTGTTGGTCAGGGAAGGTGATTGAAATGATGAGCCTAATTGGCAATTTTTTGTGGTTCGTCCTTGGTGGTATATTCCTGGGACTTGCTTGGTGGATCATTGGGCTTGTAGCCTACATATCGATAATCGGGATTCCTTGGGCCAAAGCGTGTTTTATAATCGGAACGTTCACGTTTTTCCCATTTGGCAAGGAAGCAATCAACCGGAAAGAGCTTACACAAAAGGATGATATTGGCACTGGCGACTTGGGGACTCTTGGTAATATCATATGGTTTATTTTTGCAGGGTTCTGGCTGGCAATCGGCCATGTAATCGCTGCCGTAATTAATTTCTTTACAATCATCGGCATACCTTTCGGAATTCAACATTTAAAGCTAGCGAGTATCGCAATTTCTCCGATCGGAAAAACTATTGTATCAAAGGACGTGGCAGCCGCCGCTCGTAAAACAAACGCAGAAGTCGCACTGGCCGCATTGATAGAAACAACCTAATATTCGTCTTAAGCCAGAGTTTCATCGAATTGAGTCGTTGATATTAGAAGGAAAGCTTTAAGGAGGGCATTATAAAAAGGTTTATTGCGGGCTTATTGGTCGGCATGCTTCTTGCCACAGCAGGGTCGGCTGTCGCCGCGACGCAGCGCATTCGAATTATCGTCAACGGTATTGAGCACCACGGCGATGTATATCCCGTTATAATAAACAGCCGTACGATGGTTCCGCTTCGCCTTATCGCCGAATCGCTCGGTGCACAGGTTGGATGGGACCAGGCGACAAAGACAGTAACTGTCAACACGACAGATCCGTCAGCACCAAAACAATGGACCAAGGTAACAGAGTTGAGCGGGTCAACTGACAAGAGGGGCGAACTCTTTACCTTAACTGGAGGGCAGGCACGCCTTACTTATAGCGTAAACGGCGATACAATGCCTGTATGCTCGATCTACGTAATGAAGGCGGGCACATCCCTTGAAAGCGATGGCGGATTCCCAGAGGTCTCGGTAATGGAGAATAAAAGCGACTCCACGATGCTCGTAAAGAGTGCAGGACAATATTACCTAGACGTGAAGGCGGCTAGCGCTAACTGGACAGTTACAATCGAGGAGTATAAGTAGAGAGGTGTAGAATGAGAAGTGCTGCACGTTATTTGGTTATCATCGCCTTGTTAGTGGCCACAACCGGCTGCTCGCAGAAGGCCGCTGTTACCCAGCAGGCGGCTAATAACCCCACGACTACAACCAAGCAAGCCGCCAAACCGGCCGAGACACTCAAAGCCGCTCAGGTGATCGATGCTTTCAAGAAAACCGGCATCCCGATTACCCAGACGATTGTCTATACCGAGGCGACCGACACCAATAAGCTCTTGGGGCGTCCCGGTCAGTATATCGAGAAGATCAACTGGGCCGATGGTCGAATTGAGCAGAGCGACAAGGCCAACCCGGTAGGCGGAACGGTCGAGATCTTTACCTCAGAGCAGGATCGTGCAAAGCGCTATAGCTACATTAAGCAGTTCATGGATAACCCCATGCTCGTGCAGTATATGTATGAGCATGGCCTGGCACTTGTGCGCCTTGATAAAGATATCACACCAACCCAGGCGAAGCAGTATAAAACAGCGCTGGACGCCCTACCGTAACACCGCAGTAGTAATAGCAGGAGTTATAGATGGCAAGTACTTGGATAAAGCCCAGAACAAATAAAAACGGTTCCAAAATATGGAAAAGGTGTCAACTATGGGAAACCTAACCAGAAACCTTTACAAAGCCGCCAGGATCTCCAACGACATCGAAAAGCTAGCAAGCGGAGATCCTAAGCGGATCGGAAAAAGGATATTGAATAAAAAGCTAGGGCGGTTTTTCGGTAAGTTCTTCTTAAAGTAAGCGAGTGCCATAGTACTATGAGCGTACAACCTCATCCGCAGACATAGCAAAACATAGTAGGGCATAGGGTTTAAAATATCACCATAATTGCAGGTAAATAAGGTAATTACCAAACATGGCAAAACATCGAAAGTTCCGTAGAACGGTCTCCGGAACCAAAGGTCGTAGGTTCGAATCCTACCGGGCGCGCAACATATTGTTACGTTTATGGGATAGTAGGCTTAGCAGGCGGCTTCCTCATCGTCGATGAACGCCTCTCCAATAAGCGCCCCAAGCTCATCAGCGGTTATTCCGACGCTGTGCCCAGGTGCTTTCTTCTTTTCAATCATGTTGACAAAATGGTCGGCGAGCAGAGGGTCGAATTGCGAACCCATGTTCTTTGTGATGTTATCGAGCGCTTGCTCGGTTGACATCGCTTGCCTGTATGCTCTGTCTGAAGTCATTGCGTCAAACGCGTCGGCTATTGAAACAATCCGCGCGAGGAGTGGGATACGCTCCCCACTTAGGCCCATCGGATAGCCGCTGCCATCATAACGTTCGTGGTGGTGGACGACAATGTCGGCGACGTTAATGAAGTGGTTGATGGGCTGCACTATCTCCAAGCCCTTACAGACATGCTCTTTGACGATAGCGTATTCTTCGTCTGTCAGGTGCCCGGGCTTGTTTAAGATGCTTCTCGGGGTGCCGATTTTGCCGATGTCATGGAGGCGTCCGCCAACGTATACTTTCTCAATTTGCCGCTTATCAAGTCCTAAATAAGACGAGAATTCGGACGATAGAACCGCCACGCTGTCTGAATGACCCCGGGTATAGGGGTCTTTAGCCTCTATGGCCTTCGAGAAAGATAGGGCGATTTTGAAATAGGCGGTGCGCAAATCATCGACGGATTTGGCATTGTCGGCGGCCATGGAAAGCCAACGACAGGCGTTGCCGATGAAGCTTCTTTGTTCGTCGCCGATGGTTATATCATTATTCGCGATAAACAATAGAATACCGATCGACCTTTGATTACTCGAGAGTTCCGCGGCTAGAACGTTATTAATACCGGCCAGCTTAAGTTTTTTGCACAATGGCAGTTCCTCGCAATACTCGGGGCTGCTTAGGGTGATAATATCCGAATTCAACATCGAAAACGCGAAGTAGATTGCCTTGGCATCGATCATCGAGAGGTCCGGGTCGAGTTCTCTGAACAGTCCTTCCGACCATATCGATTCGAGATATTCTTGGTCTTTTGATGCCAGATAGAGCGCTACACCGCTATAAGGCGTTGCCTTTAAGAGTTCGCCGAGCGTGTTTCTCGCTATTTCCTCAATATCAAGACTTTCATTCGCCCTGTTCCCAATGGTGTGAAGAACGATGAGTCTTTGCTGCTCGATTTCGAGCTGCTCCCGTTCGCTCGATTGGATGCTGAGCAGGAGACCGCCGATTAACAGCATTGGTATAACGCTGTTCGGATAGCTAATGAGAAGGTGATATATTGGTTGTTCCGTGTAAGCTAAGAAGAGTTCAAAGATATTGGTTAGGGCGTAGCCGAAAAGTACGGCTATCAGAATAGGTCGGATCTCCCGGCTAATCCGCCCATAGTGGTAAACGATATACCCGGCGCCGGTGAATACCAAAATTAATGTGATTAAGTGCGCCGATATATCAAGCATTTCGCTTATCCTTGAGACTGGTATTTCTTACTAGGGCTACTACGGCGACGATGCTTAAGGATTGGGTCGCGCCTGCGAGGATGTGTAGGAAAACATTGCCGGCATAGATCGAACCGACGTAGAAAATACTTGCTACGAGAAATAAAGCGACGCCGGCTAAGTAATAAGGATATTGGTCGTAGTGCTTTAGGCGCGGACGGTTTGCCAGCAAGAAAACGAAAGCGACAAGCGAAATGAGCAATTGGAAGATATGGCCGTAACCGTAAACATTTTGGTCTATCATCAAATGCAATCTTATCACCGCTCAAGGGATGTTTGTTTGCGTGCTTAGCTTATCTAATCGGACGCGGACAGCGGTTTCTTGATAGAAAACATGTATGTTGGAAAGAGATACGGTTAATGTGGCTTTTGATGGTCGGTGGAATAGAGAGTAGGCCTGTATCTTACCGGGCGCACCAGACAATGCGAAATAAAAAGATGCTTGGCCTGTCGCCAAGCATCTTTTTATTTGATTGCTCCACTTCGTTCTACCTCAACATACTCACCGCAGCGCATGCTTTGAACGCGAGGCCGCCGGTGGTCGCGCCGGTTAGACACAACTCTGTTTCGCCGGTCGGCAGGTTCAAGTCGGCTATATCGAAGTAGAGGAACACATCGGCCAGACCGTCGCCGTTCATATCGCAGGTAGTTTCGCGCACTTGCGCCGTGCCCCCGCCGTTAAGCTTGACGGTAGCCGGGTCGATGGTCGCGGCGTCGAATCCCGCGTTGCTATATAAAATGACGCGCAGCTTACCGGCACTTCTCAGATGAATGGTGTCGGGAACGATTGCCATCGCAACCTCTCTGGGCTGCCCTGTGGCGTCAGTCTTCGGCTGGATTCCTTGCGACAGGTCCGGTTGCGCCTGTGGGGCTGCCGGAGCAGGTACCTTAGCCTTTGTAGTGGTTGACGTTGTTGAGCTTACTGAAACGGAATTGGAGCTGTTTCCGGAGACATGAACGCCGGGGCTATGGCTCTCCACGACGTTTGAGACAACTGTCT
The DNA here is from genome assembly GCA_018333515.1 of Actinomycetota bacterium. Lineage (NCBI taxonomy): Bacteria > Bacillati > Actinomycetota > Actinomycetota bacterium. The sequence continues at coordinate 3,855 of JAGXSZ010000032.1, read as the reverse complement.
TGGAAACGATGCTTACGGACTCGACGCTCGCTTGCCCGCCGCCGCTATGCGCGGGGTTTGCATCTGTGCCCGTCGAACCTTCTAAGCCCCCGCCGGATTCGTCGAAATCGACGTTTCCGTTGACAACCTCGTAGGAGACAGTCCCGTCGCCCGAGATTATGGTGACGTTTGAGGCGGAGCCTCCTTCAGCGCCCTCTCCCTGAATCGAAAGATTATTCTCGATCGCGATTGTGTGGCTTTCGCTTGAATAAGAGGCTGACCCATCGCTCGATGAGCTTGCGACCGAATAGACGACGGCCGCATCTTTTTCGTCGACGAACGACTCCGACGCGCTTTCGCTGGGCTCATCGGACAAGGCCGGAGAGGCGGCATATGTGACGAAGACTATCCCCAGAGAAAGAGCGACAGTCAACAGAAACCTTTTCAAACCAACACCTCCTTGTGCGCGCGCTAAGTTCGCCCGCGCGCTCTGTTGCGGTATCTTTACCGTTTGCGCTCTGTTCTAAACACGCATTTGGGGCGCGGGGTTGGCCGGTTCGGTGCGGCATAAGCGGGAGAGCCAGACCGAGACAAGGGACGTATCGGGCCGGCCGTGTTTGTCTGGCGTGGTGCGCGCCGGTGTTCTCCCGTTGTGCCTTTGCCGCAGGATTGGTAACATAACCACAGGGAAGTATACGTGTGAGACAGGGTCGCACCTGTTGATATAGGAGAAAGGGATGATCGGTGTGGCGACGCTTGAAGAGACAAAAGTACAACTCGAGCGCGAAAGCGTAATCGTTTCGGAGCGCGATGTTTCGGCGGCCAAGCTTGTGGCGCTGGCAAAAGGAATGTTCGACAGCGGCCGCGGCGAAGTCGAGGTCGTAGTAAAGGTGGGCAGCGTCCAAATAGGCTACATTGAATTGTATGACGCCGGCGGCGCGACAACCTTTGCCGAGGTATCCGATAGCGTCAAACTCAACCTCGCCAACCTGGAGTACTCAATAGACGAAGGCATGATCGCAGAATCGGCAACGTTGCAGGCGTCGAACCCCGGGGCGCGCGGCGGGCTTTATGCCTGGGTAAACACCGAGAGCGATTACTTCGATTTAAAGAATGAGCAGCGGAAGTCGGCTGTCGAGCAGCTCGATGCGTTGATTGCGGCGACCCGCTCCATAGCGGCCGCCACGGACGAACTCGACCGGCTCGAGTTCTTGATGAGGCCCACAGAACTCCATAGCGCGTTTCTTAAAGCGCTAATGGAGGCTAAAGGGTTGAAATTCGAGCGGACCGAGACCTCCCACTAAAGCGTTTGCCCGCCAAATAAAAGCGCGGCTTAGGAAACAAAAGGGGACGTTGAACAAAAGGGGACGTTGTTACGGATATTACGGATTCGGCCGACACGCCCCGCGCGCAAGGAAACAAACAAATTAAAAAGTAAAGACCTGACCCCATTTGCGACCCTTTTTGCGAAACGCGCAAGGAAACAAATAAACCCAAAAATAATAGCGGTTCGCGGAAGAAAAATGTTTAGGCCTCAAAGTTAGCGGGAATGAAATCAAGCAAGCGTTATATGAGTGCTTAAGGAGGGACTAAGATGATCGACAGACGGCTTAAGTTATTGCTTCCGTCGCAGCCGCGGAGCCTGACTGCGATCAGAGAGGAAGTCCAAGACATTATCTCGGGCACCGACTACGAAGTAAGGGGCCCGGATATCTTGGTGGTTTTATCGGAGGCCTGTACCAATGTTGTTCGGCATGCGTATGCGGAGGGTCACATGCGGCCTGTGATCGGGCTCGAGTGCGCTCTCGATGACGTGTCCCTCAAGCTGATGGTGCGCGATAAGGGCAAAGGGTTGACGTACCGCCTCGACGAGCCGGTATTTTCAGAGGAGGGAGGTTTTGGCCTCTTTCTGATGGACGCGCTCTCCGACGGATTCGAGTGCTATTCTTCGCCCGGTTTCGGGACCGTCATCGAGGCTTTGTTTAAGAACCCGAATCGGTCGACGGCCAAAGGCCGCGCGGCGCGCCGGCTTGCTGGGGACACGAAAGCTCCAACAACCTGGAAGAATGTGGTCAGCATGGTCAACCGCCGTAGCAAAGACCTCGATGGGGCCACCGACGAGCGCGCCGGCTGCAAGATTTTGTTCGATGATAGAATCCGGCACTATATCTGATTCTAATCGCGCGACTCGATATCGAACGCACAAGGCGACACGGACTCTGCAAGTCTCCAGGTCGGCCTTGTGTCGGCCTTAACTATCGTTCGAGGCTGTAGCGGTCGCGCAGCTCGAACAGCTCGAACCGTTTCCGCCGGGGTCGCATGTAGAGCCGCCCCCGTTGTCGCCGGCCGATTTCTCCTTGGCCGCGCGCCCGGGCGACTTGTAGTCGTTGACATGGAATCCGCTGCCTTTAAAGGCGATTCCGACCGGATAAAATAATTTTCTTACCTGCCCGCTACATTCCGGACAGTCCTTGATGCGCTCGTCGTTTATCGATTGCGTCACCTCGAAGGTGTGCTCGCAGGACCGACAACGATAACCATAGATTGGCATACAATCACCTACCGTACATTTTTATAAGAGATTCTAGCAGAAAACGGGGAATCTTGCATTAGGGGGTATCCCTATCGGGTCTGTCTGGGCCGGGGAAGTGCTGAAGTAGTGCGAGAATCGCGCGTACCGGCGTAATAGTTGTTTGTGTGTCGCCTCATCTAAAAGATGCTCCAAGCGGCGTTCGTTGACACCCGTGCGCTTTTCAATTACTATTTTAAATCGACTTAAGTCCTTTACGAGGAGGGATTCCCGAGTGGCCAAAGGGGACGGACTGTAAATCCGTTGGCGAAGCCTTCGCAGGTTCAAATCCTGCTCCCTCCACAGAAGACCGCCGCCGGCGGATTTTCTAGTTTTACGCGTTGCGCGCAAGATCGAAAGCCCGAAACGGTTTGAAATTGCGGCGCAAATCATTATAATAACCTTGTTGCAGGAAAACTGCATTGCGCCCGCGTAGCTCAGTCGGCAGAGCACTTCCATGGTAAGGAAGGGGTCAGCGGTTCAAATCCGCTCGCGGGCTCAGGCTTGTCCGGGGGAACGGCTTTGTAGGCCGGTTCTTTGGTTGGGCACATGGCGGTGTAGCTCAGTTGGATAGAGCACACGGTTCATACCCGTGGCGTCGCAGGTTCAAATCCTGCCACCGCTACAGAAAAACCGCCGGCGGCGGTCTTTCCGTTAGCTATGTGAATTTCACAGGGAGGAAAACTATATGGCCAAAGCTAAGTTCGAAAGAACCAAACCACACATGAATATCGGGACCATCGGTCACGTCGACCACGGCAAGACGACGCTAACCGCCGCCATTACCAAAGTACTGGCGGAGAAGGGGCAAGCGACATTTCGTTCCTTCGACTCGATCGACAACGCGCCGGAAGAGCGCGAGCGCGGCATCACCATCGCCATCGCCCACGTGGAGTACGAGACGGCCAACCGCCACTACGCCCACGTAGACTGCCCCGGCCACGCCGACTACGTAAAGAACATGATCACCGGCGCGGCCCAGATGGACGGCGCCATCCTCGTGGTCTCGGCCGCCGACGGGCCGATGCCCCAAACCCGCGAGCACATCCTTCTCGCGCGGCAAGTCGGCGTCCCCTACATAGTCGTCTTTTTGAACAAAGTCGACATGGTGGACGACCCCGAACTCCTGGAACTCGTCGAGATGGAAGTGCGCGACCTCCTAAACGAGTACGAGTTCCCGGGCGACGACATCCCGATAGTGCCGGGCTCCGCGCTAAAAGCGCTCGAGGGCGACGAGGCGGAAGCGGAAAACATCATCAAACTAATGGAAGCGGTAGACTCCTACATGCCGACCCCGGAGCGCGATA